>JAFGVG010000407.1 GCA_016938095.1 Bacteroidales bacterium | reverse complement strand
TTTAACATTTTGTATTATACATTTTGTATTATACATTTTGTATTATACATTTTGTATTATACATTTTGTATTATACATTTTGTTAATTATATTTGTATATAATGAAACCGGCATGAATTCCAATAAACTGTATAATCCGTTTCCTGTTGTTACATACCAGGGCCCCGGGTACTTCTGTGATAGGCAGGTTGAGACATCTCAACTGATCAGTAACATAAAAAATGGTAATTCCACAACACTGATTTCAATAAGAAGAATTGGCAAAACAGGCCTGATACAACATGTTTTTACAAAATTGCCAAAAGAAATTAAAAGCTTGTATGTTGATATTCTCGAAACCGAAAACCTATCACACTTTTTGAACAAGCTCACCTCTTCATTAATGCAAATGGTACCTGAAAAAAGCAGTCTGGGCAAACAAATCTGGGCCTTTATTAAATCCATTCGTCCTGTTATCAGCTTCGATTCACTTACAGGAATGCCGCAGGCAACGTTTGATCTGAAGCAGAAAGATACTGAAAAAAGTGTTGATTCTATACTTTCTTTTCTTGACCATCAGAACAAAAAAACAGTCATTGCCATTGACGAGTTTCAGCAGGTTACAAAATATCCGGAAACAAATACTGATGCATGGCTTCGGACAAGAATGCAACAGTTAAAAAATGTGGTTTTCATTTTCTCCGGCAGTCAACAGCACCTTATGACAGAACTTTTCACTGCGCCACAGCGCCCGTTTTTCAGAAGCACATCGGTACTAAAACTTGAGAAGTTAAATTTTGATAAGTACCGCGAGTTTATTATATCGCAGTTTAAAAAATACGGAAAAGAAATAAGTTCCTCCATTGTGGAAGAAATGTTGATCTGGGGAGATGTTCATACTTATTACATTCAGCAAATGTGCAACCGGGTTTTTGCCGCAACGGTAAAACAGGTAACGCCTGAAATATGGAAGGAACAAGCTTTTGAATTGTTAAAAGAGCAGGAAATAATTTTCATTGGGTACAGAAATTTACTTACTGCCCATCAGTGGAAATTATTGAAAGCCATAGCCAGAGAAGGTAAAGTGTATATGCCGACAGGAACAGAATTTTCACATAAATACTCCTTAACAAATCCGGCTTCCACACTCCGGTCACTTCAATCTCTTCAAAAATATGAGTTGCTGTACAAAGATTTCGATGCAACCGGAAAATCCTATTTCAGTGTTTACGATGTATTTTTCCAAAGATGGTGCAATGAAAAATAAAAAACCCATTACCTGAATATTTCACGTAATTCTTTATTACTCAGCTTTCCAATCCATGCTTCCCCTGTGGCCACTGTCATATCGGCCAGGTATTTCTTCCTGGAAATCATTTCATCAATGCGTTCTTCAAATGTATTCCTTGTGATGAAGCGGTGAACCAAAACATTCTTCTTCTGCCCTATCCTATAGGCCCTGTCGGTTGCCTGGTTTTCCACTGCTGGATTCCACCATAAATCATAATGTATTACATGCGACGCAGCTGTAAGGTTTAACCCTGTACCTGCTGCTTTCAGCGATAATATGAATATCTTATCAGCGCGGTTATTTTGAAATTGGTCGACCATCTTTTGACGTTCGCCCACGCTGCACCCTCCGTGATAAAACAGAGGTTTTTCACCGAAACGATCAATTATAAAGCGCTGCAATAACGCTCCCATTTCGCGGAATTGTGTGAAAATAAGAACTTTTTCACCAGCCTCCGCAATACTGTCCAACAGTTCGAAAAGCAATTCCATTTTCCCTGAAAGAAGAGGGTCAAAATGCCCGTTCTTAAGAAAATTGGCCGGGTGGTTACAAATCTGCTTTAAGGCCAGAATCATTTGTAATACCAATCCCTGCCTTTTGAAAAGCGACTTGCCATCAGACCCGCTTACCCCTTCAATTTCTGCCATGGCGGCCTGCATGGTTTTTTCGTATAGCGCAGCCTGCTGCTTTGTAAGCAGTGCATATTGGTTTTGCTCAACCTTATCGGGCAAATCGGTGATTATCGATTTATCGGTTTTCATACGCCGCATCATAAATGGAGCAGTTATTTTACGGAACTTTGCTACAGCCTGTTCGTCATTGGATACCTGAATAGGATCGGCAAAATCAGCCTTAAAGTTCTTCTCATTGCCCAGGTATCCTTTATTGGCAAAGTCCATTATTGACCAGAACTCCGATAACCTGTTCTCAACCGGGGTGCCGCTCATTGCAATGCATATGGTAGCCGGGATACTTTTAACAGCTTTGGATTGCGCAGTATCGTTGTTTTTAATGTTCTGTGCTTCATCAATAATCATAACCTGCCATTTTAGCTTTTTCAGCGTTTCGGCATCGCTACGCAATACACCGTAAGTTGTAAGCATTACGTCGGCTTTGAATTGCGTCAGGTCGCGCGCATTGCCATGATAAATGTGTGACGATATTACGGGAGCGAATTTTGCAATTTCCAACTGCCAGTTTGTTAGCAAACCTGTGGGCACTACCACAATAGCGAGCGCAGCCAATGCTCGCCCCACCAGGTTTTGCCATATTTGGTAGCCATAGAAAAAGCTTTGGGCTAAAAATACGTAAATATCCTATAAAATTATTTTCTGCACTTCACGACACTGACAGGTCACAAGGACTCTGTCAGGTCTGGCCTGCAAAGTTTTCGACGCTGACAGGCCTGCCTGCCGAAGCCTCGGCGAAGGCAGGTCTGGTGACTCTGTCAGGTCTTACATTCGCAACAGTGTGGAACTGGATCCCGATTAAGATTTACGAAACTCGAGCATGTGATTACTTACTTGAAATAAACTGCTTTATTTTTTCGGCGGATTTTTTACCAATGCCTCCTACTTTTTGCAGCTCATTTATATCCGCCTTCATAACGGCCTCAATGCTCCCAAAATATTCATACAATCTGCCGGCTGTCACCGGCCCGGTACACGGTAATCCCTGTAAAAACCTTAACCTGTGGTTTTTCAGCCTTTTAGGCTTGTAATTGCTCCAGTTAACCCACTCACCACGCTGCAATTCCTGTTTTGCCAACATTAACATCTGACTGGCACTGTCCTGCTGATCTTTTGAATAAACAACCGGTATCTGCCAAGATGCAATCACTGATAACATGGCTCCCTTTATCGCCTGCCTGTCAATCTGATGACTGGTTTTAAATGGATTGCCTTCCAACAGCAGAAAAGGTCGTAACCCTGTTTTTCGCATACGGCTACACTGGATAAACAAATGGGTTGAAATCAAAGATTGTACAAAATCATCGGCCGATTTTCGCTCCACAATCATCTCATTGTTTATGATATAGTCGCCTGTTTTGAGTTGGCAAAGATTTACCTCAGCCCCGGCCTCACGCAACAATTCAGGGATGCCCGAGAGCTTTTCCCTGTAATCGGCTTCAATTAGCGGCAATGGATGATCGAAGGACTGCATTATGATGTATTTTTTACAGGCTCAACCTCATACTGGTTCAACTGCTTGTTTTCAGTATTTTAACAGGTCGTTCAGCGTTTTGATAGCCTCTTCGAGTTCTGCCCGATTAACACTCCCCTGCTTTTTCACCAGCCGGTCTTTTGAAATGGACCGGATTTGAAAAACCAGTAATTCCGACTCGTACTCCAGCCCGTTTACCTTAGAAGGCTTTATTACAGGATTCCCCTTGTATCTTTTCACTTTTGATGTTAACGGAGCAGCAATGACAACAGGCAAATAGCTGTTTAACAGGTTACCGCTCATAATTACCACAGGTCTGAGCCCGCCTTGTTCACTGCCTTTTACAGGATTCAGATCAGCCAGCCATATTTCACCCTGCTTCATTCCTCCAGCTGTTTTAAATAATCGGCCATACCTTCTTCCGCCATTAGCAGAATGTCCGTATCCGATGAAGCCTGTTTGTATGAACGGATGTATTCAGCTCTTTCGAGATGCTCTATATACAGTCGTAAGGCATTCTCAATAAGCTTGTTTTTTGGCAATGACAAGGCCCTGGCTTTTTCGTTAAGCTGCCTCGATAAATCGTCCGGAATTGTACTGGTAAAAGTAACCATTATACAAGGATTTAAATATTAAAC
>JAFGVG010000061.1 GCA_016938095.1 Bacteroidales bacterium | reverse complement strand
CTGTATCCGCCATCAACCGGCAATACCACACCGGTAATGAACGACGATAATTCCGAAATCAGAAACAAAACAGCGCCCTGCAGATCTTCGGGTTCGCCATACTTGCCCACGGGCGTGTTGGCCATAATCTTCTGTCCGCGCGGCGTTGTGTTTCCGGTTTTCTCATCAATGAGCAGGAACCGGTTTTGGTTGGTAAGAAAGAAACCCGGGGCAATGGCATTTACCCGCACACCGGTTTTGGCGAGGTGAACCGAAAGCCATTGGGTGAAATTGTTCACCGATGCCTTGGCGGCTGAATAGGCCGGAATTTTGGTCAGGGGACGGAACGAGTTCATCGACGAGATGTTCAGGATCACTCCGGAACCCCTGTTGATCATAGCAGGCGTAAATACCATGGTAGGCAGCAGTGTTCCGGAAAAATTAAGGGCGAACACCTTGTCGAAACCGCTCAGGTCGAGTCCGAAAAAGGTATCCTGTGCAACAAAATCACCGGCCCCTTCAATTTGCTCTACCTTGGTGGTGGCAGAAGGAGAATTCCCCCCTGCCCCATTGATCAGTATGTCAACCTTCCCCAGTTTGGCTGTAATTTCTTTTTCGGCGGAAATAAGCGATTCCTTATCGAGTACATTGGCCTTAACGCCCATACAGCTTGTGCCGGTCTTCTGGTTGAGTTCTTCAGCCATTTTCACGGCTGCATCGAGGTTAAGATCGATGATGGCAGTTTTAATACCTGCACCTGCCAGTGCTTCACAAATCGCCTGTCCAATAACACCGGCACCTCCGGTAATAACACATACTTTGTCTCTCAGGTCGCTGAAATCAAATTTTCTCATGGTTTATGCAATATTAATTTTCTTGTAGTAATCAATGTTTTCTTTCATGATAATGTCAATGGGACTGTAATTCACCCTGTCGGCCTTTTTGCCGGTAAGCAGGTAATTGAACATGGCCATTACGGCTTTATATCCCTGGTCTTCGGGTTTCTGACAAATCAAAAAATCGATGATGCCGTTTTCAAGATAGGTCATGTTGGCTTCAATGAGGTCGTACCCGATTAACATGAGCTTTCCCTTACCGGAATCCTTAAGGTACTGTGCCACCTTGTGCACCCGCGAATTGGTGACAAAAATACCTGCCAGGTGCGTAGTCTTTTCCATTATCTTTCCCAGGGTGGCTGTAGGCTCATTTTCGTCCGAAAGGTCAATACTTATGGTGCGTATGGTTAATTGCCGCTGCCGGCTTATCCTTTCAAAAAAATTCCGGAATCCTGTCTCGCGCCGTAACATATGACGGGTTATGGCTTTGTTGCGGGCCAGGTTGACAATGAGTACCTCGCTTCTTGCGGGCAACCCGTAATGCATAAGCCTGGCAGCCGCCACGCCGCTCTGCAGGGCATCCTGACCAAAATAGGCCAGTTCGGAGCCGTCCTCAAGATTGTTGTCTATTAATATTACCGGAATATGAAGGGCTTTGCACGATGGCATTAACTGCATGGCCAGTTCGTGAAAATTGGGAGCCATAATAATCCCGTCGGGTTTGTTTTTAAGTATCTCATCCAGCCTGTGCGAAAACGATGTCTCCTGGCCGGGATCAAAGTGATACACCTGAATGACGGTATTGTAATCCATTAGTTCATGGGTAGCTTTTTCAATTCCTTCGAGCGGCTTTCTCCAGTAAGGACTGTTCTCGCCGGCATCGGGAAGCAAAGCAGCAATACTGAAATTCTTTTTTAGGGCCAGCGATTTGGCCAGCAGATTGGGGGTATAACCAAGCTCCTTCACGTAGGCCATAACCCTGTCGTGCGTATCCTGGTTGACCTCGCCCCTTTTATGTAGCACCCTGTCAACCGTTCCTATCGAAACCTGAGCCATTGCAGCAATATCCTTGATGGTCACCCTGCGATGCAACGACTTAATAGACTTACTCATACGTAAAAGAAAATAATCGTGTACGTTAACGGCAAGTTAGAATAATATTTTTAATTACCATGCAACCGCACCGAAAAAAAAGGGGGGTGATTTTAACAGTAATCGGGTAAGAAATTGTGGCAGGCACAACTGTTGTTGGTCACAATCTCCGATTCAGCGCCATAGCAAACACCCAAAAAGTTTATCTTTACTTTATGGAAAAAATAATCATAGCCACCGCCCAGTTCGAGAACCGGAGTGGCGACAAGGAATACAATCTTTCGGTAATCGACAGCCTTGCCCAGAAAGCTTCGCAGGAGCACGCCCATGCCATTGCCTTTCACGAGTGCTCCATAACCGGGTACACCTTTGCCCGGCATTTGTCGCGTGAAGAAATGCTTGACCTGGCCGAACCAATTCCCCAGGGGAAAAGCATTGCGCAACTGACGGATATTGCGCGCCACCATAATATAGCCATACTGGCCGGCCTTTTTGAAAAGGACAGCGAATCGAAACTTTTCAAAACGTATGTTTGTGTGGATAAAAACGGACTGGTGGCTAAGTTCAGGAAACTCCATCCATTTATCAATCCCCACCTTACCCCCGGCGACAGCTATTGCGTTTTTGACCTCTGTGGCTGGAAGTGTGGCATTCTCATCTGTTATGACAATAATATTGTTGAAAACGTAAGGGCTACAGCCCTGCTGGGTGCCGATATTATTTTCATGCCCCATGTGACCATGTGTACCCCCTCTACCCGGCCCGGAGCCGGCTTTGTTGATCCAAAACTATGGGAAAACCGGCAAAACGATCCCACATCGCTCCGGATGGAATTCGATGGTTTAAAGGGCCGTCAATGGCTTATGAAATGGCTGCCGGCCAGGGCATACGACAATGGCATCTATGTTGTTTTCTCAAATCCCATTGGGATGGACGACGACCAGTTGAAAAACGGTTGTTCCATGATCATTGATCCGTTTGGCGATGTAATGGCCGAATGCCGTAAACTCGACAACGATTTTGCACTTGCTACCCTTATCCCGGAAAAGCTAAGCCTTTCAGGTGGATATCGATACCGCAAAGCCCGTCGTCCCGAACTTTACAGCAACATAATAGGCATGCCCCACCAGGCTGAGCAAAAAGTAATCTGGATGGAGTGAAAAGCACTACTTAACTGCACAATTCTTTTGCTGCATTGACAATAACAATATTTATTAAAATATGATAAGGGAATGACCTTAGCTGTTATAAATCACCTTATAAATGAGATTATCATAAAAAATAACAGCTGCTTTATTCTGTTACTTTAATAACAACCAGGCAAAAGGGACTGTCCATACTTGCAGGCTTGCTAATTCCCGTCCATGATCCCATTTTTCTTTTCACGGTTTCGGTATACTCGCCGGTAAGCGGATTAAACCATTGGATTTCCACCTGTTTTTGTTGCACCTGAATGTCAGGCGTCCCTTCGAGACTGTAGGTGCCATACGGTAAAAGGTAAATGAACAGTTTTTTGTTGTCGGTAAGACAATAGGGAGAGTAG
>JAFGVG010000406.1 GCA_016938095.1 Bacteroidales bacterium | reverse complement strand
TACGCTGCACCTGATGTAACCACTTCGGCCGGTTGCACGAATGAGCCGTTAACAGCTGCCCACACCCCTGTAATACCTGTAATCTCGACTTCTGTTTTGCTGACCCGCGACGAGTCGGTCAGCACAAAAACAAAACCCTTTGATCCATCAGCATCAACAAGAGCTTCCACCGGAACAAGATAATGATCAGCAGTAAGGGAAGGAAAAATTTCAACATTGGCCACAAAGCCAGCAGCCAGTCGTTCTCCTTTGTCGTCGAGTAAAAGCTCTGTCTCGTAAGTTCCGGTTAAAGGATTGGCCGCCTCTCCCAGTTGGCTGACAACAGCACCAAAGGTTTTGCCGGGATAGGCGTCAAGGGTAACCACGGCCGAATCACCGGTTTGTACACGCACGTAATCCCTGTCGGCCAGGCCTGCCTTTATTTTCCAGTTCTTTCCGGTGATGCCGAAAATAAACACCGGGGATCCGGGTGCGATCACTTCATGTTCTTCCGCAAGGCGCCTGAGAATAACACCATTTTCGGGTGCATATATTCGCGAATGCTGCAGGTTAAAACGGGCAGCTTCAAGGGTTGACTTTGCCACGCTGAAGCCTGTTTCGGCATTCTGAAATTGTTCCAGGGTTGCCACACTGTCGCGAAACAGGTTTTTGGCCCTGGCATAATCGCGTTCAGCTTTGGCATAAGCACTTTCGGCCTGATTTACCTGGGCTTCAATTTCTGCCAGGTTCAGCGTTGCCAGCAAAGTGCCCCGGGTAACGCGGGTGCCATTATCGGCATACAGGGCTTCGATGATGCCGCCGGTTTTAAACGACAGCTTTACTTCGTGCGCCGGCAAAATCAGTCCGCTGGCATGTACCGGAAAACTAACTTGCTGCCGGTTCACGCCGGCGGTTTTAACCCGGGTTAAAACGGTTTCCTGTTCCGATTGGGGCGCATGATTGCAAGCCAGCGCTGCAAATGCAAATAGTAACGGCAAAAAACGGGTATGTTTCATAATTTCATCTTTTACAGGGTTTCGTTTGCAGTGACCTTTTCCAGTTCGGCCAGGTTACTGAGCAGGGTATACTGTGAAATGATCAGGTTTTCCTCGGCTTGCGTAAGGGTATGACGTGCGTCCAGAAACTCGAGCAAACTGGCCTGGCCTTCGTCGTACCTGCGTTTTATGAGTCTGAACCCCTCACGTGCGGTCCTTACCTGGTCGCCGGCAGCTTTAAGTCCCTTGGCAGAAGCCTCTGCCTCGCGTATGGCGCTGATCACCTGAAGTGATATTTTGTTCTTGACCTCGCTGAGCTGATGGTCGAGTTTCTCACGGGCAATGACGGCCTGCTTTATTTTCGCCTGGTTTTGCCATCCGGAAAAAAGGTTCCAGCTTAATACCAGCGAAGCCTGTAAATAGTCATTGTCGCCATTGAAAACATATTCTTCGCCCTGAAACCCATAATCGGCAACAGCATAAAGATTGGGGAGCTTTGCCGAATGGTTCATACGAACGGCCAGGTCCGACATATGGCAATACTGCTCGAGGTTCCGGATTTCCTCCCTGTTCGAAAGCGCCATTTCAATAAAATCCTTTTCGCCGGTATCAAAATCCTGCAATGCCAGTGGCGCCTCTACATATACACTATCGGTAAGGGGCCTGTTCAGCAAAAAATTGAAATAGGCGCAAGCCACTGCCCGGTTCTTTTTTGACTGCTGCAGTATTTGCTCAAATTTGCTCAACTCGGTTTGTGAACGGTACAGGTGGTCAACCGTTACCTTGTGGTTTTCAACCAGAATGCTGTTTACCCGCACATTCTCCTCCAGCAGAACCCTTGTTTCGGTTAACATTTCCAGCACACTTCCGGTCATGCCAACCTGGTAATAGGCCTTTTTTATTTCGGCAGTCAGTTCGCGCCGGTATTGCTCAATACTAATCTGTTCAACTGCAGCCATCTCCTTTTTAATGCGGGCATTGTAGTACACATCGGTATTAAAAACAGGCTGCACCAGCCTGATCTTGGTTTCGTGCTCGGTGGGGCGCAGGAATTTGATCTCTTCATTTTCCACCTGCGGGAACATGGATGAGGCAGTGAGCTGGTTGAGTGTCGAATAAACCGGATTCATCAGGTCACCTACCGGGAAATCAATAACTCTTCCCCCTTCCGAAACCGTGTAACGCGCATTGATTGACACTGAAGGATAAAACATACTGTGAGCCTCTTTCAGCGCCTGCAGGCTTTGCCGGTAATCGGCTTCATGCTGAAGCAGGGCCAGGTTGTTCTCAAGTCCTGTTTTGATATACGCATCCAACACTTGCTGTGCGGATACATGAACCATCAGCAGTGAAAAGCACAGTATGAAAATGGATTTCATAATCATTTTGTTTAGGTACTAAATTTACTGCTCCGACATTTTTTTGATATTTTCGTAAATAACGGTAAATAACCGCGTCACCAGGTCAATATCATCCCTGGAGGCGGTCCGGTAAATTTCTTCGGCAAAAACAAAACGCTCCTTGGCAAAATTCAGGTAGTTTTGAAAAATGATGTAACCCTTATCGGTTAACCTCAGGTTTACCTCCTTGTTGTTAATCATCTTGAATTTGGCAACATAGCGCTTACTGACCAGCCGCTTCACCATCTGTGAAACAGCACCCCGGGTTACGCCTGCCAGTTCCGCCAGCCGGGTCATGTTAATTTCGGGGTTGCTGCCAATCAGGTACACGGCGTGAATTTCGCTCACGTACAACAAATCGCCCGTGCCGAAGTCCTTTGGCTTTTTGTCAATCACCGAATACAAGTGCAGGATGCGGTTGAACAGGTCAATGAGGGATACCAGTTCCGGATTCATCATTTTTGTTTAGTTACTATACAAAAGTAGAATAATTATTTGTTGAAATAGGATTATTCGGAATAAAAAAAGGGGTTGTTATGAAAACCATTTCCTCAGCTGGCAACAAAGCTGTCAAACAAAAAACAGTCTATATGATTATACCATATATAGTTAGATTCATTATTAGTTTGGATTCCTATGAACAGATTGTGAAAATTATTACTATATTCAACTTGTCTATGATGTTACCTTATTTACGTCGTTTTTTTGCCCTGAATGGTCATCCACAATAGCGCGCCTGTGCAATTACCACCAAAAACAATCCCAAAAGCAATTTTTCAATATATTTCTTACCTTTCGGCTATACAAACCACATCATTATGAAATCCTATCATTCTGCTGTCCCGTTAATCCTGCTCATTGCCCTAATCGTGTGTTTTACCGATTGCAAATCCAAGCCCGACAAAACAACTTACCTGGGTATTGATAAATCACAAAATGAAACCCAACTCAACAACCTGCTGGAAAACTATTATCCGCGGATCATTGATACGGTAAACGGTGGTTACTGGACTAATTTTGAAAACGACTGGACCTTGTCGTCCGACCAGGAAAAAATGCTGGTGACCCAGGCCCGCGGATTGTGGACCGCAGCCAGGGCAGCCGAGATTTTCCCCGATAATCCGGTTTACCATCTGTCCGCCGACCACGGTTATGCATTTCTCACCCGGCACATGTGGGATAGCATAAATGGGGGGTTCCACCAGCTTTACCTTCCCGGGTCCGTACAAAAAACTGATGCCTCCTATAAACTGGCTTACGGAAATGCCTTTGCCCTGTATGCCTTGTCGCAATATGCCAAAATCAATCCCGAACCCGAAGTGCTGGCCTGGGTTAAGAAAACGTTCGACTGGCTCGAAACTAACCTCCATGACTCCACTGACCTCGGATATTTCACCGTGTCGTTACCTAAAGCCGCTTTAACGGCCGGGAAAGTTCCTGAAGAAGCTCAATACATGAGCCAGGGTGACGTCTTCCGGAAAGACCAGAACACCAGCATCCACCTGATGGAAGCGTTAACAACCACCTATCAGGTTATGCCTGAAGAGGCCGTAAAAAAACGATTGGCTGAAATGCTTTCGCTGGTAAGGGACAGCATGACCACGGCGGAAGGTTACCTGAACCTGTTATTCGACCGCAGGTGGCAACCGGTTTCCAACGCAGCTTTGCCGCGCGAAGAAATCCTAAAGAACATCCAGGTCGACCATATTTCGTTCGGGCATAATATTGAAACAGCGTATTTGCTGGTTGATGCCGCCCAGGCACTGTATGGAAAACCCGACAGCCTTACCCTGCAGATAGCTAAAAAGCTGATCGATCACACCCTGGCCTGGGGATTTGATAAAGATTTTTATGGCTTATTCGATAAGGGATATGCCTTCGTTCCCGATTCTGTGGAAGTAATCGACAGCGTCAAGGTATGGTGGGCACAGGCCGAAGCCTGGCATGCCTGTGCATTGTTTGCCGGATTGTTCCCCGAAGAACCGGCATACCGGGAAGCCTTTGCCAACATGTGGGATTATATCAACAAAGAACTTATTGATCCGCAATACGGTGGCTGGTACAACAGCGGACTCGATAAAAGTCCTTCCACGGTTCGCGAACGCAAAACCCACGCCTGGAAAGGATGCTACCACGACGGCCGTGCACTGATGCAGGTGTGGCAGTATGCAAGGGAAACAGAACCAAGAGCCAAGAACCAAGAACCAAGATAGGGACAAGCCTGCCTGCCGGTAGGCAGGAGACAAGAGACAAGGGACAAGACAAGTAGCTGTAGTAGCAGGGGCATGCTTCGACTTCGCTCAGCAAACTGCAGCAGTCAGACTGCACAACTTAGCAGACCAGGAGACCTGGGTTCGGCT
>JAFGVG010000405.1 GCA_016938095.1 Bacteroidales bacterium | reverse complement strand
GTAAAGTCAGCATCACCCAAAACGCATTGCATATCGCTGCAGGTCATGTATTCGAGTGTGCCGCTGACGATAACGCTGTCGGCTTGTGTTTTTTTAATTCGTTGGGTGAAAGTTACTTCGCCGTCATGCAATTCGAGTTGCATATTGAAAATGGGGTCGTCTACAATTTCAGGCTTTGGCGATTGCGTAGGCTTTCCTGCCAAAACATAACCTTTTGTGCCGGTAAAGGATATCGAAGCCGGAATGGGTCCCCCTTCAGGGATATTCAACCCGTACATGTGCCAGGGTTTACTGATGGTGGCTTTGAATACCAGATCTACCTGGTCCGCACCGGCCGGTTTGGTGGAAAACGACCATTTAACAGGGTTGATAACCTGTGCAAAAACGGTCTGAACAAAGGCGAACAGAACTAAGGCAATGAATAAACGTTTGATCAGCATATGATTGATATTATTGTTTCCGGCTGAAAACCAACTAGCCAAATATAAAATAAATTTTGGCTATTCAGACAAACAACAGAAACAACAGAATGTTCGCTACAGACCGGGAATTTCCTCTCCCCGGTTATCAAATAAATGATATTCAAGGAAGTCGTAGGATGAGATTGATACCACCTTGATCCTTACCCCAAAGTGAAAGCGCCATTTGAAGGCAAGGGGAAAGATGCCCTTTTTGAGGTATGCGGCAACATATGGATGTAGCTTAAGGGTAAGTGATTTGGGCTTTTCTTTCTCGAGTATCGTGCTGATATGGTTTTCGATCTTATCGATAAACAGAATGCTGGGGGAGATTTCACCTGTTCCGTTACAGGTAGGACATTTTTCGGTAGTGCTTACATGCATTTCGGGTCGTACACGTTGCCGGGTGATCTGCATCAAGCCGAATTTGCTCAACGGGAGAATGCTGTGCTTGGCACGGTCGTTTTCCATGGCCTGCTTCATTTTCTCGCTGATTTTCTGCCTATGGTCGCTTGTCTGCATGTCGATGAAATCAATCACAATTATGCCTCCCATATCGCGCAGACGCAATTGCCGGGCAATTTCTTCGGCAGCGGCCATGTTTGTTTCAAAAGCATTGGACTCCTGGTTGGATACGTTTTTGGAACGGTTGCCGCTGTTCACATCAATTACGTGTAGCGCTTCGGTATGTTCAATAATCAGGTAAGCCCCGTTTTTGAAAGATACCGTTTTACCAAAAGCAGATTTTATTTGTTTTTCAACGCCATAGTGCTCAAAAATGGGTACTTCACCCGTGTGCAACTTGACAATTTTTTCTTTCTCGGGGGCTATGGTGCTGATATATTCTTTTATTTCCCTGTAAATATTTTCGTCGTCAACCATGATGCTGTTGAACGATACATTGAGGATGTCGCGCAAAATGGCTGAAGTACGGTTGATTTCACCAATGAACAGCTGGGGAGGTTTCACGCCGATGCGCATTCCATCGAAAGCATTTTCCCACTTCCGAACCAGTCCCCTGAGTTCCGTATCGAGATCCCTTACCTTTTTGCCTTCGGCTACGGTGCGGACAATAATACCGTAGTTCTGTGGTTTTATGCTCTGGATCAGTGTTTTAAGCCGGTTACGCTCCTCGGCAGATTGAATTTTCTGCGAAACGGAAACCTTGTCGTGAAAAGGCATTAATACCAGGTTTCTTCCGGCAATGGAAATTTCGGAAGTAAGACGGGGTCCTTTGGTAGAAATGGGTTCCTTGGCAATTTGTACCATTACCAGTTGACCTTGGGTAAGCACGTCCGCAATGGTACCCTCCTTGTCGATGTCCTTCTCGCGCTTGAATTTTTGGAATGAAAGGCCTTTACCTCTTTTATTCAGGCTGGTTTCGAGGTATTTGTGCAGTGACCGTACCTGCGGCCCCAGATCGAGATAATGCAGAAATGCATCTTTTTCATAACCCACATCAACAAAAGCAGCATTGAGCCCTGGCATGAGCTTTTTTACCTTGCCCAGATAAATATCACCAACGGCAAATTTAGGATTGCTTTTTTCCTTATTGAGTTCAACTAACTTCTTATCCTCTAAAAGAGCTATGCTTACATCGTTCGAAGATGTATCAATGATCAGTTCTTTGCTCACATTTTATCTTTATTATAAATCCGGCTTGTTTTAGGAGCCTGCAGAACGCCCATGAATAAACATAATAAACCTAAAGCGAAATAGTTCTACTTTAGGTTTATTTCAGTTTATAATGAATAAGTTACAGACTATCTGTTCTTCTTCTTATGCCTGTTCTTCCGCAAACGTTTTTTACGTTTGTGGGTAGCCATCTTATGTCTCTTACGCTTCTTTCCGCTTGGCATTGTGCAATTGATTTATATTATAACTTATTTTACGTTGGCTTTTACCTTGTTTACAAAGGTCTTTGCAGGTTTAAACGAAGGGATATTATGCGCGGGAATAATCAGGGTAGTATTCTTTGAAATATTCCTGGCCGTTTTTTTAGCCCTTTTCTTAATAATGAAGCTACCAAACCCTCTGAGGTAGACATTCTTATTAACAACCAGCGAGTCTTTTACAGCTTCCATAAAAGCTTCTACTGTTTTCTGAACAGTTATTTTCTCAATCCCTGTGTTTTTTGAGATTTCGTTTACAATATCCGCTTTCGTCATTGTTAAAATTCTTTAATTATCAATTAATTAGATGTTTACAAAAATATGAGTTGCAAATATAAAGTATTTCCTCGGATAAATAAAATAGTAATCCATTAATTTTGACAATCTTTAAGTAATATTTACTGAAACCGGGCCATGAGCATAGCAGAAACACTGGAAATTTGGTACAATATAAACAGCAGGAAACTTCCCTGGCGTGAGTCGGTTTCAGCTTATCATATATGGCTTTCTGAAATTATCCTGCAGCAGACCCGGGTAAATCAGGGCCTGGCCTATTACAACCGTTTTGTTGAGCGGTTTCCCGATATCAGGGCATTGTCAGCAGCACCGGTAGACGAGGTGCTCAGGTTGTGGCAGGGACTGGGCTATTACACACGTGCACGCAATATGCACCAGACTGCGCAGATGATCGTCAACAAATACCAGGGTGAATTCCCCGTCACCTACGATGCATTGCTGAAGCTCAAGGGTATTGGACCTTATACAGCGGCTGCCATAGCCTCCATTGCCTTCAACGAGCCGGTAGCCCTTGTCGACGGCAATGTATTCAGGGTTATTTCCAGGCTTTATGGTATTGATACCCCTATTGATACACCAAAGGGGAAGGTTGTGTTTATGCAGCATGCACAGGATCTGCTGAATACAGACAATCCCGGATTGCATAACCAGGCCATGATGGAATTAGGTGCGCTGGTGTGCCTGCCACGAAATCCCCGGTGTACTGAATGTCCATTGGTGAGTCACTGCAAGGCGTTAAAACACAATACAATAAGCTTGTTACCAAGGAAATCAGGCAAAACCAGTATGCGCGAACGCTTTTTTCATTACCTGTTCATAAACCACAATGGTTTTACCTATATCAAAAGACGTGAGAATAAAGATATCTGGAAATTGCTTTATGAATTCCCGCTGATTGAGACGGACAGGGAGACAGACTTCGATCAGCTCAGACAGACAACCTTTTGGAAAGAGTTTTTTGCAAAAACAGATGAGCGGGTTGAACCACAGGTTCAATACTTCAGGCACCAACTTACCCATCAAACGTTGCACTGCCGTTTTTATACCATCCACACTGCCAGTGAACCTGCCCTGGATAAACACCCCTACCTGGCCGTAAAAATAGCAGAAATAAGCCGTTATGCTATCCCCAGGGTAATTGACAGGTTCCTGGGCAATTTGCAACACGAAAGACTGCTTTAAGTATTAATGCGTAATTTTTTATAATTTTACCTTCAATTTAAAAAAAAACACCATGTCAGTCAACAAAGTTATTTTGGTCGGGCACGTCGGACAGGACCCCGAGGTGCGTTACCTCGACAACAACACACCTGTATGTACTATCAGGATGGCCACCAGCGATGTATATAAAAATAAGAGTGGCGAAAGGGTAACAACCACCGAATGGCATAATGTAGTGCTTTGGAGAGGTCTTGCCGAAGTGGCTGATAAGTATGTTAAAAAAGGCAGCCAGATCTATATCGAAGGGAAACTCAGAACGCGCTCCTATGAAGATAAGGACAAAAACAAAAAATATGTCACCGAAATAGTTGCGGATGTTATGCAACTGCTGGGTAAAAGAAACGATGACGCGGGAAATGCCACGCAATCCCAGGATACGCAAGCTCCTGCAGCAACCGAAGATAAGGTGCAGGCCGATGAGCCTGATATCACCAACGATCTTCCCTTTTAAATAACCAATTGATTTTTGCTTTGGACGAGGAACCCTATCACCAGGCAATTGGCGCGGCTTTGAACGTCACTGTCAATCCGTTTACCCTGGATCTATTGGTAGCACTTATTGCCATTGTAGTATTGCTTTTCTTGTCTGCCCTTGTTTCGGGAGCGGAGGCTGCTTTTTTTTCTTTATCACCCGCTGAAATGGATCATATCAGAAGTGTAAAAACAAAGCGAAACCAGGCCATTGAACGAATGCTGGGCATACCCGAAAAACTTCTGGCCACTATATTGGTAACCAATAATTTACTGAATATAGCCGTAATTATTATTTCGGGTTATGTAAGCGCCTCTCTTTTCGACTTTTCGGAGGCGGAAGTTTTTGGCTTTATCATTGAAGTAGTGGTGATTACACTGGTTATCGTTTTTGTGGGTGAAATTCTGCCTAAAATCACTGCCATCCGATACGCGGCCAGGTTTGCCGGAATGATGGCCCCACCACTCGAAATTGCCGAAAAAGTATGCAGGCCCATAAACATGATTCTGATAAACTCTACATCGTGGATTCATGGTCGTTTTTCAACACAGGGCAAGTCTATATCCATCGGCGACCTGTCGGATGCACTCGACCTCACGGAGCATGATATAACCGATGAAAAAAAGATACTCGAAGGCATCGTGAAATTCGGAAATATCGATGCAGGTGAAATTATGACACCACGCGTGGATGTTGTGGGCGCCGATATGCAGTACCGGTTCAAAAAACTGGTAGGATTGATCGTCGAATCGGGGTATTCGCGCATACCCGTTTATAGCGGAGATCTCGATAACATCAAGGGCATTCTTTATATTAAGGACCTCTTGCCTTTTCTGGATAAGTCTGATTCGTTCAACTGGCAATCGATACTCCGTCCGGCCTATTATATTCCCGAGACCAAAAAAATCAATGACCTGCTGAAAGAATTTCAGACCACCAAAATCCACATGGCAGTGGTGATTGATGAGTATGGCGGAACCATGGGCATTGTAACACTCGAGGACATCCTGGAGGAAATTGTTGGCGAAATTACCGATGAATCCGACGGGGAAGAAGCCCAATTTGTTAAAATAGATGAGTACAACTACCTATTTGAAGGTAAGGTGCTGCTCAACGATTTTTTCAAGGTTTTCGAAACCGAGGAAGAAGCTTTTGTCGATGTGAAAGGGGAAGCCGATACGCTGGCCGGTTTGATCCTGGAGCTCAAAGGTGAACTTCCGCGCAAAAATGAGGTTATTCATTGTAAAGATTTTACTTTTACCATTAAATCGGTCGACCAGCGAAGAATTAAACAAATTCAGGTAACTCTTAGAAAGGTGAGCAGGCGTGAACATGAAAAATCGAAATAACAGCTTAAGATCCATTGTTTTATTCGCTTTGGTTATAGCCATGCTCATTTTGGTTATTCCGGGTTGCAGAAAAAGCTATACTCCAAAACCCAAAAGTTATTTCAGGATCGATTTCCCCGAAAAGAGATATGTTGCGTATGAGCCTGAGGATTGTCCTTACAGTTTTGACATTCCGGAATATGCGGTTGTGGTTCCTTTTCAGGGCGCCATGGTTGAACCCTGCTGGATCAATATCCGTTTTCCGGGCTACAAAGGCACCATTCACATGAGTTATAAAACCCTGAACAACAACCTGGGTTCCTATGTTGAGGACATTCGCACCCTGGCCTATAAACATATTGTGAAGGCCGATGATATTTTGGAACATTCCTTCTCCTTTCCCGATCGCCATGTGCATGGGATCATTTACGATATCAAAGGAAATACGGCTTCATCGCTTAGTTTTTTTGCCACCGACAGTGCCACCCATTTCCTGACCGGTGCATTGTATTTTAATGTGTTGCCAAACAAGGATTCACTGGCCCCGGTAATCAGGTTTTTCACAGCCGATGTTGAGCACCTGATTGAAACGTTGCAGTGGCATTAATCAATTAATCTTTCAAGACCATGGCAATTATTATGAATGAGCATTTCGAATGC
>JAFGVG010000404.1 GCA_016938095.1 Bacteroidales bacterium | reverse complement strand
CTATGTTTGTCGGCTTCCGGTCGCTCGACCTGTTTGCCTCTTTCGGCATACTGAGCGCCGGAGACATGAACCCCGAAACGTCCATAACCGGTTTTCTGAAGGATCCCGAGGTGGATCAAAAAGTAGACTACCTGTTTGTAGGCCAGGGTACCAAAGAAGCCGAGGGCTTTTTGGGTAAACGGTGCATTGCCTTGCATGAAGCACTGACCGCTCACAACATCAAACACGAGTATTATGTAGGCGGAAAGGGCGGTCATGACTGGGCCACCTGGCGTCACCTGCTGTATTACCGGTTTCTGCCCAATCTTTGGCGGAATCAATAGTATCACCCAAGGCATGAAATCACTGCAATAAAGCCATCCGGCTTGCATGATTTCATGCATTGTCTTGCCATGACAAACCTGACGACTGTCAGGAAATGCAGCGTACAAAATTTACCTAAAAACCAAATAATTGCCATACATTATTATTAAAAATATTTGTAATTTAAGACGTAAAAATTACAACCATTTAAATAACCAAAAACATGACAGGCACTATTGACTTTAAGTATGATGAGGAAAACGATGTTGTAATTGCAATACCTCATTGGAGAATTGAAACAAAAGAAGATTGTGAAGTATGGTATAATCAATGGGTTGAATATATGACTCCCTTTAACAGAAAAATGGATGCCATAATGATTCTTAATGATTTTTATGTTAAAGCAAGTTATTCGGTTGAATGGGGGCAATACAGGGTTAAGGTTCTTCAGGAGTATACCCGTTTTTCATATCGAATTAATCCGGATTTAATTACAGGAATATTTATTAAAACCAGTGGAGCCCGCTATAACGCATCAACGAAAGAAGCAAGTTCTGTAGAAGCAGCAATCAATGCTATACAAAATGACCGGAAAGAGGCCGGCGTTAAATAAACGTCCGGGCTTTGCCAGGTATGATCAACTGAGATGAATTTGTTCTCAAGAAAAAGAAAGACGCAAACTCACTTGTCTGCGTCTTTCTTTTATGCGTACAATTAGTTATTTAGTGATCCCTAAAATTCCACTTGGAATTGTCACTGTTCATATCAAATGCTGCCAGTGTGGGCGTGCTGTCTCCAATAGATATCAGCGCCAACTGTTTATCTGAGCCGGGAACTACCTTGGGCATAATCCGGTACGTTCCATCGGTTAACTGATCAATGCGCCACAATTGCTCTGGAGCACCTGTAAATGCCGGAACCGTTATCACCTCTGCATCGGCAGTTGCTGCCAATGCGCGATCGGTTCCTGCTATTACGATTTTGTAATACGGCCCTCCTAAATATCCGCTTGAATCCGGAGCTGCTGTAATGGTCCATTTCTGATGCGGGCGGAACATATAATCTCCTATTCTTACATTAATGTTTCCGGTGGGCCAGGTATGAATTACATCTGATAATTCCTGCGATGGAACGGGTTTTATTGGTTCATTCGTATTTTGTCCGAATCCCCGCATTGTTCTTGGCATCCGCACAAAATCCACTACCAGTTCCAGGGCATATCCCCTTCTCTCGGACTCAATTTCATAAGTTCCTTCTTTAAAATTATCTCCGGCAACCGGCCATTCGTTTTTCCACAGTAACGGACGGATGGCCAGTACACTGCGTCCTCCCTGGTCCAGGTCGGCTTCATAATGGCACGACATTTTTTCAACTCCGTCTTCAAGAATCACGCGTCCGAAGTGTCCCGGTCCGGTAACTCTTCCGCCGGCTGCCACAACCATCTTGCCGCCGCCTTTCAGCATGTCTCTTCCCATATTGTCGAGATAGGGACCCGTTACTTTCCGGGAACGGCCAACCACTATATTGTATGTTGAGTTGGCACCATCGCAACAGGTTCCGTGCGTGCCAAGCAAGTAATACCAACCATTGCGATACTCCAGATCTGTAGCCTCACAGTCAATGGCAATATCAATGGCTTCATTTCCTTCAACACGCTTACCTGTTTGGGGATCAAGTTCCACAAGGCGAATGAAACCAAAATAGGTGCCATAGGAACACCACAAACGGCCGTCATTTGGATCTAAAAGAAGCCCAGGGTCAATGGCGTCACAATCTTCCATATTCTCGGATTTGGCAACCACAATGGGTTCTGAAAACTTAAATTCAGGTGAATTTGGATCAAGCGTTTTATTCCACATGGTATTTATCTGACCATTGTGTCCGCCTCCCAGACCGCCGCCGGTTGTGCCATAAATTACCAGGTAGCGATCGCCAATTTTTATGGCATCCGGAGCAGCTCCCCTGCCCGGTCTTACCGCGCCACCATTCCATGTCCAGCCGTCTTCGGATATCAATCCGCCTCCGCCTGTGCCAAATGTGTAATACTTACCTTCACATTCCATAATCGTTGACGGATCATGAATATATGGTTTTCCAATTTGTGCCGTGACTGTTCCTGCTAAATACAGTAATAAAAAGGCTGTTGCGCCTGATATAAATATTTTTGATTTCATAATTTCAATTGCTTTACTGATGATATCATAATAGGGCT
>JAFGVG010000403.1 GCA_016938095.1 Bacteroidales bacterium | reverse complement strand
ACGGACTGCCACCGGACATCGCTGCAGAAGACGATATTACCCGTGATTTTGGTGATCCCGAAGAAGCATCCCTGAAAGCTATTCTCAATTACATCAGCGGCGCAGGCCAGCTCAAATCAACCGGTGCTTCGGCATTTCCCGGCGTTCTGATAAATCCCGAAGGGCCCATGGGCGATTACCTCAAAGCCTACTAAAGAACGGTTTCATGATCATCCTTGGCATCGACCCGGGCAGTACCATCATGGGGTACGGCATTATTGACGCCCCCAAAAACCAGCCCCGGCTGATGCTGATGGGTATCCTCGATCAGCGGAAAATAAAAGATCACTATAAACGGATCGCCAGCATCTTTGAAAGAACCCTGCAATTGGTCAGGGATTATAAGCCCGATGCCATGGCCATTGAATCGCCTTTTTACGGAAACAACATACAATCGATGCTGAAACTGGGCAGGGCCCAGGGAGCCGCTATTTCTGCTGCTTTGTACCAATCGGTTCCGGTTTTTGAATATGCTCCGCGAAAGATAAAACAATCTATCACCGGACATGGCGACGCATCGAAAGAGCAAATTGCCAACCTGCTGCAGTTCATTTTAAAAACGGAACTGAAACCCGAAACACTGGATGCTACCGACGGACTGGCTGCGGCACTGTGCCATTTTTACCAACTCAGCAATCCGGTGAAAACGGGATCTTCAACCAGCTGGTCCGATTATATTCGCAAGAATCCCAACCGCATCTCCGGGTAAGAAAAAGTGTTAAAGAGCTGCCCGAATTTTTGCAGCGGTAGCTTTAAATTCCTCGGGCGTGAACTTCAGCTTGGGTTTCATAAAATCGATATCGCCCAGCTCATTAATGGGTATCAGGTGAATGTGGGCATGCGGTACTTCGAGTCCAAGCACGGCCATGCCAACCCTCTTGCATGGCATGGTTTTATCGATTGCCAAAGCCACCTTTTTGGCAAAAACCATCATACCGGCCAGCAACTTGTCGTTGAGGTCAAAAATATAATCGGTTTCTTCCCTGGGTATTACCAGGGTATGCCCTTCTGCCAACGGATTAATATCCAGAAAGGCAAAATAACGATCATCCTCGGCAATCTTATAACAGGGAATCTCGCCATTGATAATCCTTGCAAAAATAGAAGGCATGGTTCAATTAATTATATACTGATTTCAATGATCTCAAAAGGAATAACCCCCGAGGGTACCCTGATCTCCACCTTATCTCCTACCTTCTTCCCGATAAGGCCTCTGGCAATGGGCGTGCTAACAGCAATTTTGCCCTGTTTCAGGTCGGCCTCACTGTCTGAAACAATAGTGTACTCCATAACCGATTTATTCTTTGTGTTCCTGATCTTTACCTTGTTCAGAATTTGTATTCTTTCGGTATCGAGTTTGGAACCATCAATTACACGTGAAGTGGCAATGACATCCTTAAGCTTGGAGATTTTCAGTTCAAGCATTCCCTGGGCCTCTTTTGCTGCCTCATATTCAGCGTTTTCCGACAAATCGCCCTTGTCGCGTGCCTCGGCAATAAGCTTTGAAATGGCAGGTCTTTCAACGTTAACAAGTTGATCCAGCTCTTCTTTGAGTTTTTGCAAACCTTCTTCAGTGATATAAGATAATTTAGCCATACTGTTTCCTCCCGGATGAAATGGTCGATAAAAAAAAGAATTCCGAAGTATCGGAACTCTTTAATAAGTTGATCTGTAAATTATTAGTTGTTTAACCTGTGTTTTTCGAAAAATGCTTTTTCTGTAAAAGCAAGTCTAAATTAATTAAAATTCCTTTCTTTTCAAAATTTCGGAATAGATTATTGCTTTCCGGGCATCGAAGAACGGTTCTTTTTTTGCTGCCTTTAAACGGTTTGCTTCTGTTGCTTCAACAGATAGGATTTCTCCTGCTGCAATATCATCATCGTCCTGATAACCTTCCATAGCCTTACGATTGGATTCGTATTTGGCAAGTAACTTTTGAATATCTGATTGTCCTTCTTCAAAAGTGGCAGTATCAACCACAGGGGGCTTATCGAGGATATCGTCTGAAGTTTCCGTTTGGTATCCGGCCAGCACAGCTGCGGCTGCCTCGGCTTCCACATTCATACCTGCCTCCTCAACCGTAGGGCCCTCTTCGATACTTTCATATGCCGGAGGTTGTACTTCCTGCCTGGGAATACCCAGTAAATCCATCAGGGGTCCCAAGTCGGGCTCCGCCTCAGGTTGTTGCTGTGGTGTCATGTTGCGCGGAACCTGCGAAAAAGGAGGAGGTGTATGCGATGGCCTGTTCTTGTTACGGTTTTTGAAAGCGGAGGCAACCAAACCCACAACGGCAATGAGAATATATATTACTATTTCGGCAATATCGTCCATGAGCTCATTTTTTTATTGAAGTAAAATTAATAAATATTATCGTTTCCCTGGTTTTTTCCGTTTAAAATACCTTTCCCACCAGTTTGGGTCACCCTGTCTGTTATAGGCATCTGCGCGCCTGCGCGATTCGTCCATCATTTCTTTTGTGGCATCCGACTGAATATCGTACCGGTGTTTGATGGTCTTTTTTCTTGCTTTGGCATAAGCTTTTTTATAGGATCTTTCAACCTGCTCTTTCTTTTTTGCGGCCGTGCTTGCCTTATTCTGCAGGGCGCAACCGTCCGTTAACAATACCAGAAAGGGTACCATCATTAGTATTGCCACCCGTGTGAAGCTTCTCATACCCCTAACCATTTAAATGACCTATTAATAATTAACTTCAAAAAAATCAGAAAATTATCCGCACACAACGTTGAAATCAGGATATTAGTTGTACCTTTGCTCCCTGTTTAGCTTATCATATTATTTACTGCTATTCATCATACAAACAATCATTAAAACATTCCGGTCCGCTCCTAAAATCTCCTTTCCGGTCGATTTTATTATAGTTTACCGGGGAAAGAGATAAAAATGAACACATTCTCCAGCATGGGACTTGCTCCCGAGTTAATACGTGCAATTGAGGAAATAGGTTTTGACAGTCCCACGCCCATACAGCAGAAAGCCATTCCGGTAATACTTAACGGTAAAAACGATCTGGTAGTGCTGGCGCAAACCGGCACAGGCAAAACAGCAGCCTTTGGACTTCCCATTCTGCAGATGGGAGATAACAACGGCACAAAACTGCAAACGCTCGTTCTTTGTCCCACACGTGAACTCTGCATGCAGATTACCCGTGAAATCAACAAGTACGCCGCGTATATCAGCCATGTTAAAATAACCGCTGTATATGGCGGCGCCAGTATAAGTAACCAGATCAGCGCATTGCGCAATGGCTGCCAGATTGTGGTGGGCACCCCGGGCCGGGTACTCGATCTGATTAAACGCAAAGTCCTGCATTTAAACCATATCAGGTGGATGATACTCGACGAAGCCGATGAAATGCTGAACATGGGATTCAAGGACGATCTCGACGCAATACTGTCTGAAACCCCAAAGGAAAAGCAAACGCTGCTGTTTTCTGCCACCATGCCGAGCGAAGTGGCACGCATTGCCAAAACCTACATGAACAACCCCGAAGAGGTTTCGGTTGGCACACGCAATGCCGGTGCTGAAAACATTACGCACGAATATTACATGGTGCATGCCAGAGACCGCTACCCTGCGCTTAAACGTATTGCCGACATGAACCCGCTGGTATATGGAATTGTCTTCTGCCGTACCCGCACCGAAACAAAAGAAATAGCCGATAAGCTCATGCAGGACGGCTATAATGCCGATGCTCTCCATGGCGATCTGTCGCAGGCACAGCGCGATTACGTTATGAACCGTTTCCGGCTCAAAAACATAAGGTTGCTTGTGGCCACAGATGTGGCAGCACGTGGACTTGACGTACAGGATCTTACACATGTAATCAATTATAACCTTCCCGACGATCCTGAAATATATGTTCACCGAAGTGGCAGAACCGGCAGGGCTGGTAAATCGGGTGTTTCCATCTCACTCATCCATACCCGCGAAACCAGCAGGATAAAAGAACTGGAGCGTAAAGTCAAAAAGCCTTTCGAACGGAAAATGGTGCCCGGTGGCCGGGAAATCTGCGAAAAACAACTGCTTGGCCTGGTAGAAAAAATCGAAAGCACAGTAGTGGACGAAACCCAGCTTCACAAATACCTGCCATGGATCACCGAAAAGCTCGAATGGCTCAATCGCGAAGAACTTATCAAACGATTTATCTCAGTGGAATTCAACCGGTTTTTAGAATATTACAAGAACGCCGAGGATCTGAATGTTGACCAAACCAAAAGCAGAAACAAGGCCAATGCAGGTGATACAGATAAGTCTTATGCCCGCTTTCACATTAACCTCGGAACAAAGCACGGACTTTCGGCCAGCGCACTTATTTCGTTGGTTAACCGTAACTGCCATGGAAAACGTGTTGAATTCGGAAAAATTGAAATTCTGCGCAATTTTTCATTCTTTGAAGTCGATCAGTCAAGGGCTCAACATTTGCTTACCGACATGGAAAACAAAGAATTCGACGGATTTGGGGTTGTTATTGAACCCTCAGCACCTGCTGAACGTCCTGATAAAAACGCCGGCACAAAGAACCGTTTCCGGGGTGAAATACCACAGGGTAAGAAAAAACACAAGAAAAAAGGTCAGGTCAACTACTGAACATTTTACTGCTCTTTCACTACCTCAACAGCCTTTTGCAGGGTGGTGTCAATTCTTTCGATAATCTGATAAAATCCGTTGTCGCCTATGAAATTCCGGGCAACATAAGCATAAAGTTGTGACTTGATAATCTTTTCAGATATTGTTATTTCACCGGGCACTTCCTTAACACCCTCCTTTGCGGCAAAAGCAACAAATCTGCGCAGTATTTTCTGCTTTTCAAGTGTTTCAATAAACTCGTTGGCGCTGTTCAGCTTTGAAAGCATTTCACGGTTCTCGTCGGAATAACTTAACGAAAACCGGTATATCAAGCCTTTATTTCGGATATCAATAAAATAATCGGTAATACCAATGGTGTCGATGGGAACAAAAATATCAGGCATAATACCCCCACCGCCGAAGACGGTTTTGCCTGCGGGTGTAATGTATTTAAGTGAATCGGCAAACTTGTTGCTGTCGGCATTCTCCAGTTCGCCATGGAGAAATCTTTCGTTTAGCTCACTGTAATAGTCAATTATGTCGTTGTTGTATGGCCGCTGAATACTGCGCCCTGTAGGTGTATAATACCTGGCAATGGTAAGTCTTATGGCGGATCCGTCGGCGAGTGACTTTTGCTCCTGCACCAGACCTTTTCCAAACGAACGCCTACCAATGATCACGCCCCTGTCATTATCCTGTATGGCTCCGGCCAATATTTCACTGGCCGATGCCGAGTTCTCATCAATTAAAATGGCAATACCCAGGTCGGTACATAAGCCACCGGGATTACTGCTGAAATCCTGTCGTTCCCTGGCCTTCCCCTGCGTGTAAACAATCATTTCATTGCCATTCAGAAACTGGTCGGCAATGAAAACCGCAGCATTCATATAACCGCCGCCATTTTCGCGCAGGTCAAGGATCAGCTTTTGCAGACCGTTGGCCCTGAGTCTGTTCACATTTTCCACAAACTCAGCTTCGGTGGTTGCCGAAAACTTGTTCAGTTTAATATAGCCAATGCCATCGCCGATCATGTAAGCCGCGTCCACGCTGTTCAACGGAATATTATCCCTGATGATATCAAAACTCAGCAACTCGTCGACATTCCGGCGGCTAACCTCAACCAGTACATGTGTACCACGTGGACCACGCAACCGGTTTACAATTGAATCACTCGGAAGCTTTTGCCCTGCCACGTGAATACTGTCGACCCTGATGATCCTATCGCCGGCAAGTATGCCAACTTTCTGCGATGGCCCGTTGGGCGTGGTTTGTATGACCACAAGGGTGTCGTCGAGCATATTAAACTGAATGCCTATGCCACTGAAATTGCCTTCGAGGGGTTCGTTAACTTTCTGAAGATCCGCAGCCGGTATGTACTGTGAATGGGGGTCCAGTTCCTGCAGTATTTTTGGAATGGCACTTTCAATGATGGCGGTTTTGGAAACCTCGTCAACATATTCGTTTTCAATATAATTCAACACATTGTCGAGCTTATTGGCCTTGGGAATAATGATAAACTTGCTTTCAGCCGTCGATCCCCTGTAAAAGCGACCCAGCAAAATACCAATCACGATCGAAACAGCAATAATTACAGGAAGGTAAACGCCAAGTCCTTTATTCTTAAATGTCATCATCACCCAAAATTATATTTCCAAATATTCAACTTCGATACCGGCCTTTTTTAGCAGTTCAATACCGTCCTGCGTGTGATAGGCATCGCAATACACCACCCTGCGTATTCCCGACTGTATAATGAGTTTGGAACATTCCATACAGGGCGAGGTTGTGATATAAAGCGTTGCCCCCTCACTGCTGTTGTTTGACTTGGCTACCTTGGTGATAGCATTGGCCTCGGCGTGCAACACGTAAGGTTTGGTTTTATAATGCTCGTCCTCACATACATTTTCGAACCCGGCTGGCGTACCGTTAAAGCCATCAGAGATGATCATGCGTTCCTTCACAATCAGCGCTCCAACCTGCCTGCGCTTACAATAGGAGTTCTGTGCCCATATCCGGGCCATTTCGAGGTACCTGCGATCGAACTGTGCCTGCTTTTCTCCATAAGGATGAACCGGATCGTACTTTTTATTCATTTATTGTGAAATAGAGCCAAATACCTGCAAACAACCGTGAACAAATATAATACTAATTTCATTGTGCCAACCGGAGGCACTGTCTTTTTATACTGCCATGCAGCATAACGTTTTTTACCCCGTATTTTGTATAAACAAATAAAACAGTCCTATGAAAAAAATAATGAATAAAAGTGCTCTGTTGCTTATAGCTGCAGCAGTTCTCCTGGTAATTGCCCCCGGCCAGGCTGGTATTTTAAATGGCCAAACCACAAAGGAAACCCGTTCGGTAGGAACGTTCACCGGCGTTTCACTGGCTTTCTCAGGTGATATTTACATTAAACAGGGCAGCCCTCAAAGTATTGAAATTGAAGCGGAACAAAAAACGCTTGAAGTGATTGAAACGGAACTTGAAGGCAGCACGTTGGT
>JAFGVG010000060.1 GCA_016938095.1 Bacteroidales bacterium | reverse complement strand
GCAAACTGCCCGCTGTATACCCTGAGCAACTACGAAGTACTCCTTGAACTGGCTGTGGGAAACGGATATATTAATGCCGAAAGCCTGACAACGCTCGGAGAATGGCGAAACTCACCCGATACCTGGCGGAAATAACAAACAAAAAACCAATATGTTAAAGTTGCAAAGTAAAACCGGTAAGGTAAAAGCAAAGCAGGAAGTTGTATTTGCCTATGTTTCGGACTTCAGGAATTTTGGCCATCTTTTGCCGGCTGACCGACTGCACGATATAGAAATCACCGGCGAAACCCTCCGTTTTGCTGTGGACGGACTGGGAACTGTCGGGCTGAGAATGGCAGAAAAGCATCCAAACGAACGGGTTGTTGTTAAAGCCATTGAAGGAACCGCGGCTGACTTTACTTTTGTAATTGACCTGACCATGGCCGAACCTCATGTTACAACCGTAAACATATACCTTGATGTGAACCTGAATATGTTCCTTGAAATGATGGCCAGAACGCCATTGCAGCAGTTTATTGACCTGATGGTGGATAAGCTGGAGAATGTTCCGTTTTCAGCGGCTGTTTAGCAGGCTATTTCTTTGAACCCGTATTGTTTTATTTTTCCGTTCCGCAATACCACCATCAATTCACCCGAATCGGCTACATCTGCAATTCTTCCTTCGAACCGGCCCGACGCATCGGTATATTCGGCCCATTCGTTCAGCCGCCACAACCGGTTAAGATACATTGTCCGAATTAAGCCATACTGTTGGTTGAAAAGCAATTTCATGGATTCTTGTAAGGATGCCAGTACATCTGCCATGGCTTTCGCAAGGTCCAGCGTTTTACCGCATGCCAGGCTCAGGGAATTGGGATTGGGCACAGACGGTGGAAAAACCTGCTGGTTCACGTTTAAACCGATTCCGATGATGGACGATTTCAGAAAGTTTCCGGCAACGGTGTTTTCGATAAGGATGCCGGCGGTTTTTTTAGTGTTGAGTAAGAGATCGTTGGGCCATTTAATCGCCACCGGGCGGGCCACCGATTCGATATAGGCAGCCAGACCGTTTGAGATGCTCATGGAAAGGTAAAACTGCCTTTCTGCCATAAGAAAGGTTGGGTTAATCATCAGGCTGAATAACAGGTTTATACCTGAATCACTGAACCAGCCGTTGCCGCCCTGGCCTTTTCCTTGCGTCTGATGGTCTGCCAAAATTACAGTGCCCTCGGGGGCCTCACCTTTTGCGGCAAGTTCTGTCAGGTAAACATTGGTGGAATTCACCGAATGAAGGTGTATTAAGGGTTTTCCAATGTCCGGTACTGCCATATAAGTTTTTTTAGCGCATTAGCTATTTATTCACGCCGGGTTTGGTATTGTAATTGATACCCTAAAATTAGCCATAAAATATTTGATTTGGCAGGGAAGTTATGTATTAAGATGTCATATATAGAACACTTATAGACAAGCTTCAGGGGATACACAATAATTTCACTATTTTTGCATATTGATTAAAAAACAGAATAACCTGGTGAATCACGATAAACTGCTGAATTGCCTTATTGAAGGATTACTGGAAAAGAAAGGACAGGAAGTTTTAAAGATTGATCTGACGAAACTCGATTATGCGGCCTGTGACTATTTTGTAATCTGTCATGGTGATTCGGTTACGCAGGTGAGGGCTTTGGCCGACTGGGTTGAAGAAAAAACCGAAGATCTGTTGAAGATCAGGGTGGCACATCGCGAAGGGATAGAAAACGCCCGGTGGATATTGCTTGATTACGGCAATACGGTGGTGCATGTTTTTTTAAAAGAGGCCAGGGAATATTATAAACTCGAGGATCTTTGGGGTGATGCGGACATCATCATGATAAAAGATGAAAAATAAGCAAAGGAACAGCATGGAAGAAGAAAAGAATGCAAAAAACAACCGCGAAGGGGAAAAGAAAAACAATAACAACGGGTCGAAACCCCCGGGGAACCTGCTGGGCAATAAGAAGCCAAGGTTCAATGCCATGTGGATATATGCCGTTATTGGCATTGCCATCATTCTCATTTATTTTTTCGATTCGGGGCAGGGACCGGTAAGTATTGAATGGCGGTTTTTTCAGAACGAATTGTTGCTGAAGAATGAGATCGAAAAGATTAACGTAGTCAATGAGAAGTATGCCGAAATATACATCAAAGCGGATAAACTCGATCAGCCGAAGCATCAGAAGCATTTCGACAAGAGTTTTACCACTTTTTCGAAAGGTGGCCCCCATTACACCATGAGCATTGGCTCAAATGAAATGTTTCAGAAGAAGCTCGACGAATCCCAGGCATCATTGCCCGATGCAGATAGGATTTATCCCGAGTTCATAGAGCGGCGGACTTTTGGCGATACTATGTATGTATTGCTGCCCCTGTTATTGCTTGTGGTGGTATATCTCTTTATCTTCCGCAGAATGAGCGGGGGAGGAGGAGGCGCCGGTGGTACCAATATTTTCAACGTTGGCAAATCAAAGGCACGCATATTTGATAAGGATGAGGACATTCATCTCGATTTTAAAGATGTTGCCGGCCTCGAAGAAGCCAAAATGGAAGTAAAGGAAATTGTTGACTTTCTTAAAAAGCCCAAGAAATATACCGACCTGGGCGGAAAAATCCCTAAGGGAGCTTTGCTGGTTGGTCCTCCGGGAACCGGTAAAACTTTGCTGGCCAAAGCGGTGGCCGGCGAGGCCCATGTGCCGTTTTTCTCATTGTCGGGTTCCGATTTTGTTGAAATGTTTGTGGGAGTGG
>JAFGVG010000402.1 GCA_016938095.1 Bacteroidales bacterium | reverse complement strand
TCTTTACCGGTAAAAATGCCGCCGGCAGCAATAACCGGGACTTCTTTCCCAAATTGTTCTTCAAAAGAACGTACCTCTCTTACGGTTTCTTTGATTAATGAGCTCAAGGGTACCATGTTTCCGGTAAGCTCTTCGGGTTTAAAACCCAAATGTCCACCGGCCATAGGCCCTTCAACTACCACTGCATCGGGAATGCGGTTGTATTTATTGGCCCAGTATTGGAATATTAGTTTAGCAGCTTTGGCTGACGAAACTTTTACAGCCAGTTTTGTGGGAAAATCAGCCAATCCGGCTTCTGCTAAAACAGCCGGAACTTTCAGCGGAAGTCCTGCTCCCAGTATGATTAAGTCGATCCCCTCTTCTACAGCTGTTTTTATAAGATCTTCATGATCGGTAAGCGCCATCATGATATTTACGCCAAGCACACCATTGGTAAGGCTTTTCGCCCTGCGTATCTCTCTTCGCAACGCCCGTATATTCGCTTCGCGGTAGTTTTTCATGTAATCGGGTTCCCCCATTCCAATTGCTGCGGCCGATATCACACCAATACCACCTTCGTTGGCAACAGCCGAGGCAAGACCCGACAATGAAATAGCTACACCCATCCCCCCTTGTACAATAGGTAATCTAACCTGAAGATCACCAATATGAAATGAATTCATTACTCTATTTTTTTGATTGAGGGTACAAAATTAGTTTACCCATACCTCATTCATAAAAATAGGGATGAACAGGTAAATTAAGGTACCAAAACCTATTTAGGGACGAATGGAGTTGTTTTTAGGGGCCGGTTTATACGCGAATGACTAAATCAGCCCCTGCAATTTACCCACTGAACTTTTTGATACGGGTATGGGAAAGCTCACGTTTTCGAAGTACAATTTATAACCTTGTGAGTTACCTTCAACTTTTTCGATATGATTGGTATTAATCAGGTAAGAACGATGGCATTTCAGCACAAACTTATGTTCTTTAAGTATCTCCTCAGCGCTGGTTAAACTCATTCGAATTAGCTGATTTTTAACGTTTTCGCCTTCCTTCCAATATACCTCTATATAATTATTGGCCGACCTGATAAACAGCAGTGCGCTAATTTTGATGGCCAGGCTGTCCTTCTGGTAATCGGACTGGAAACTAACCACCTTTTCATGAATGCCTTTGTTATCTTTAAGCTTCCTGTTCATCTCATCTGCAAGTTTCAGATGAGACCGGATCATTTTGTTATAGTTAACGATGATCAGCACTGAAATAGGGATTACGGCAACAAATACCAGTTTGATAACCATATCAAAACCGAATTTCATAACACCCATAAACCGTGTGAACAAAAAATAACCTGCCAGAATGGTAAATAAGATCCAAAGGTTCCAGAGAATTTCCTTTTTTATGGTCCATACAGCCGATGAAAAGCCTTTTGGGAAAAAACTTGGAATGATCAACAGGTGAAGGGTAAGCGCCAGGAAGGTGATTACGGAAAACCCGGCAATCATGATATATTTTTGCCTTACAGCCAGGTTATCGATATCGAAGGGTTGGTAAAGCAGCAGAAAAATAAAAATACCGATGGTGATAAAAAATATGATCAGCGAGTTGAATTTCAAATCATCATTGAAAGGATACGGCTTGTTGAGTATTTTAAGCATGGGCGACGTGTGGTAAAAACCACAAAATTACCAAAAAGAATGACATATCAGTACAGGAATAAATTAAGGAAGAGGGCGTCTGAAAACAGCATATTTGAAGTGATGCTATGAAACGTCATTGCGAGCGGAACGCAGTGAAGCGTGGCAATCTCTGTGTCACCCGTCATTGGTAGCGAGGTACGAGCGTGGCAATCTGATTTTACAGGTTGAGATTGCTTCACTTCGTTCGCAATGACGCCTTGCTCGTTGTTACTGCTCACTCGAAATGCCGAGCGACACTTGTCATTAGCAAGCCGTGAGGCTATTCGTAAAACTCTGTGGCAAATAATTCCACAATTCTTTCGGCGGTATGGCCATCCCAAAGCTCCGGCCTGGCGGGCATACCCTCATTGCTCAGCGTGTGCCTGAACTCAGTGCGGATACGTTCCACGTTGTTACCTACCAGCACCGAAGCGCCACCATGCTCGCGCAAGGTTACCGGCCGCTCGGTATTCCACCGAAGGGTCAGGCATGGCGTGCCCAGGATACAACATTCCTCCTGTAATCCGCCACTGTCGGTAAGCATAATCCGGGCCCCCATGTTAAGCTTCAGCATATTGTGGTAACCCAACGGGTGCAACAGGTAAATATTGGAATTGGACAGTACACTATCCCACAACCCAAATGTCTTCAGCTGTTTTGCCGTACGGGGATGTATAGGCCAGATGAGCGGCATAGTGGAAGCCACTTCACCGGTTAAAAAGCCCAGCAGCGGGGTCAGTACTTCAGTTTTATCCACATTGCTGGGGCGGTGCAATGTCATCACGGCAAATGCCTTGCTTTCATCGAAATGGTTGTTGTGTTTACTTTCTTCGAGTTTATTTTCGGCCAACAGCTTGTGAATATCAATAGATGAGGCTTTGTCGCGGTTAGCCTCGAGGGTATCGATCATTATATTTCCCACAAATCTTATTTTCTCTTCGGGAACGCCTTCATTGCGCAGGTTTTCGACAGATATCCTGTCGGGCGTAAGCAACAGATCCGAGAGCCGGTCGGTAACCAACCGGTTTATTTCTTCGGGCATCGACATATCGCGCGACCGCAGGCCGGCTTCGATATGACAACACTTGATGTTTTCCTTTTTAGCGGTGACAGAGCAGGCCAGTGTGGCATTTACGTCGCCGACCACCACCACCCAGTCGGGTTTATGCTCGCGAAGCACTTTTTCGAAAGCTATCATGGTCTGGCCAACCTGCTCGGCATGCGAACCCGAGCCAATTTCGAGATTGATATCGGGCATGGGAATGCCCAATTCATTAAAAAAGGCGTCAGACATACGTACATCGTAATGCTGACCGGTATGTACCAGTATGTGTTCTATCGGCCTGTCGGGATGACCGGCATTGTGTTTCTGAATGGCAGCGGACAACGGGGCTATTTTCATAAAATTGGGACGGGCCCCTACTACAGAAAGAATTTTCATAAACTTTTATATTGGTTATATATATTTAGAGCTTGTCAATAAAGTTAGAAAAATGTTTAATTAGCCATGTGTCTGTTCAGAAAGTTCCATCTGCAAGGCTTGCGCAGTCCGAAAATGCGGAGTTTACTATTCGTAAATGAGCAATTTTCGGACAAGCGTAACGCAGCAAATGGGACTT
>JAFGVG010000002.1 GCA_016938095.1 Bacteroidales bacterium | reverse complement strand
GATTTGCTGACACAAATTTCCCACTGTATTGAATATGGTAAAATTAACGCGGCTTCGCCCTATCCTCCGGATATGAAGGGACAACCCGGAGCGGACGAGCTTACAAAACTGGCATTGGAACAAGGGATTGACCCTGACCATATTTTGCACCAGGGTATGGTTTCGGGTATGGAGCGTATTGGCAAAAAATTCTCGGAAAACAAGGTTTTTGTTCCCCATATGCTTATGGCAGCCAAGGCCATGACAACCGCCATGCAACATATTACACCGTATTTTCTCTCGGGTAGCGTTAAGCGAAAAGGAACCGTTATCATAGGCACCGTAACCGGCGACCTGCACGATATTGGCAAAAACCTGGTGCGTATGATGATAGAAGGAGCAGGCTACGAAGTCATAGACCTGGGTGTAGATGTAAACGCTGCTAAGTTCATTGAGGCCCTGAAAGTGAATCCAGGAAGTGCTATCGGACTTTCGGCCCTGTTAACCACCACCATGGTGAACATGGCAAAAATGGTAGATGAAATTCGTACATTCCAGGCCAGTGTCAACATTCTCGTTGGCGGAGCCCCTGTAAATATGGAATTTTGCCGACAGATTGGAGCTGATTTCTATTCTCCCGATCCGCGGGGTGCTGTGGAATACCTCGACCGGCAAATGGCCAGATAACAGTTGTAAGATACCAGTTGTTTGTTCCGTGCCAAATGGTTAAATTTAGGCATGAAACGACCACATGTTCACCCGAGGTTTACCATCGCAACAGTTATTGTCATGGCCATTACTTCCTGTACCGCCATACAGCGAGCCTCCTACAAAGCCGAGGAAGAACATTATGCCTTGTATAAGCAAAAAGCCCTGCTGGTATACGAGGTAACTTCCAGCAGGGTATTGCTTTCCAACCCCTCGTTAACCAGGTGTTACCTGCTGAAAGGAAAAAAGTACACCCAAAAATGGCATCGCGGTGACACCATGATCATCGACAGCAACCTGACAGATTTCTACAACTTGAAGTTTGCCCGACATTGCAAATGGTAAGTTATTATTCCTTCACCGGCAATTACTGCACTGTCTGATCGAGCGGGATGTTGAGCTGCTCATAGAGGCCCTTTCTGCCTGCCTTATCGCTCTTAAGAATTTCGTGCGCGTATTCGGCAACAGGCCTTGCGTATTCCCTGGGCACAACAATAACCCCGTCGCCGTCTGCTACAATAACATCGCCCGGACGAACCAGCACACCACCAATGGTAACCGGTTTGTTGACCGATTCAATTTCGTTACGACCGGGACGGATACCGCGGCCTCTTTCCATAAAATCGAGATACACTGGAATCTTTTCTTTGACAATCTCGTCGATATCGCGGATGCCGCCATTGGAAACAATGCCACGGGCACCCTTGCTTACCCAGAAAAGTGCATTAAACGATCCTACAGAGCCAACATCGCCATCACCCTGCACATCGAGCACCACAACCGATCCTTTCTTCAGAAATGGTGTGAAAGGCTCATCTGAGATACTGGTGTACCATTCCCCTTCCCACTTCTTAAAGGTTTCCTTGTCCATAGGGTTTTTTACCACCCGGTTGGTGGGAACATACCTTGCAGTAACGGCAATTCCACAGATCCTGTGTCTGAAGGTTTCGGCATCACGCCACAGTGGCTCTATCCTGGTGTCCATGGTACCTGCGTCGCGCAACCCGACAAAGTCCATCCCATCGCAAACATCAGCCACCCTCAATCCTTCGTATAGGGCAAGAATCTGTTCATCGGTAAGATCTTCCTGGGCCTTAACCGGCAGTGCAAAACAAGTAACTGACAGTGCTATGATCAACAGTGCTTTCATTTTTTTTTATTTTTTTGATGGTTATATAAAAGCGAGTTTAAATATACCGAATTCTGTTGAATATTTTACCACCTGGGCTGTCCGTTTCCGTACACCCGGTGTATCGAAAGCGTACAGTGAAGCAGGGTAATTTTCACCCCAACAAACACAAAGTATACTGATTCAGAACCATTAACCCCTGGTGGCATGAAAGTTGGTTTATATCTCCGGACTTTTTTTACCTTTGATAATCATGGGTATGTTCGGTAACTTTTTTAAAGTGGCATTAAGGGTATTCCTCAGGGACCGCACCCATACGCTGATCAATATTTTCGGCCTGGCTATAGGTCTGGCCTTCAGCCTGGTGATTTTTTTGTATGCCCATAAAGAAATTAATTATGACCGTTTTCACCAGGATGCCCGCCAAATATACCGGGTGGTGGTTGACGGAAAAATTGCCGAAAACCAGCTTCATCATGCGGTTACATCGTATCCGCTTGCACCGGCCCTGACCGACGAAATTACCGGGATTGAGAGCTCTGTGCGTATTGCACGTTTTGGCGCCTGGCTGGTACGTTACGGTAACGTGCGCTATAACGAAGACAATATGATTTTTACCGATCCTGATTTTTTTCGCTTTTTTTCCTTTCCCCTCATCAGCGGAAAAGCCGATGAGGTTCTGCGCGATCCTAAAAGCATAGTGTTAAGCCGGCAGGCTGCCCAGCGTTATTTTGGCAATGAAAACCCGGTGGGAAAGTTGCTCCGTATCGAAAACGATTCAACTTATTACAAAGTTACCGGTGTCATGGAGGATGTGCCCGAAAATTCACATCTCTATTTCGACATGGTAGCCACACTGTCGACCTACCAGCACTTGCTTGCAAAAGACAGCTGGATATCGCATTTTCTTTATACTTATTACAAAACAGGACGCGATGCCTCCCCGGAACAAATTGCCAAAGGGCTGGAGCGTATTGCCGAAAAATACATAATACCCCAATACAAGGGAATAATTGGTACAGATAAGTCCACCTCCTGGGGTGAAGGAAATTACTACAGGTTTTACAGTCAACCGCTGACTGCCATACACCTGCGATCGGCCTATACCGCCGAATTTCAGCCCGGTGGAAAAATTATGTACATCTATTTTTTCATTGTGGTAGCCATCGTCATTTTGGTGCTGGCATGCATTAATTTTATCAGCCTGGTTACCGCCCATTCGGTTAACAGGGCCCGCGAAGTTGGTATCCGTAAAATGGCAGGTTCAGAAAGATCGATCATCATCAGGCAGTTTTTAGTTGAATCGTCATTGCTTGCCTTTTTTTCCATGGCCCTTGCGTTGCTGATAACAGAACTTATTCTCCCGGCCTTCAGCGAATACATTGGGCTGCACCTCAGCCTGGGACAACTGCTGAACAGTGCCGGCATTCTGCTGATGATACTGCTCATACTGATTATCGGGCTTGTATCCGGACTTTATCCGGCTTGGTACCTTTCGTCGTTTCATCCCGGCCAGGTATTGCGGAATCGTTTACCCGAACGCAAAGGCAGAGGGCTGTTCAGACATGCTGTTTCCGTTTTTCAGCTTTTCCTGACCCTTGCAACCCTCACCATGTCGATGATTATTTTTTACCAGTTCCGTTACCTGATCAACAAAGACAGGGGGTACGACACCGAGAATCTTCTGGTGATCAGGCGATCTGACGGACTGGCCCACAACCTCGAGGCTTATAAGAATGCCATCGCCAAACATCCGGGTGTGATTTCGGTTACCAATACCACGGCACCCTTTGGTGGCATTTTCCCCAGATCCCCCTACATTATAGAAGGCCATGATGCCAGCCAGAACTTTTCTCTTTCGCATCTGCTGGTAAGTTATGGCTTTGATTCCACATACAACATCCCCCTTGCTGCTGGAAGATTCTTCAGTCGCGGCGAACCCGGTGATTCCATGAGTTGCCTCATTAACCAGACAGCAGCACGGCTCATGGATATCGACAATCCGCTGGGCAAAAGCCTGGTTCCCCTCACCGCTCATCCGGGGAAAAAACAACCCTACAAAATCATCGGGGTAATGAATGACTTTCACTTTGAAACACTTGAAAATCCTATCCGTCCGCTTATTGTTGTGTTGGTGCCCGGAATTGTCGAAGGATACCTCACTGTTAAACTGGCACCGGAAAACCAGGATTCCACTGTTAAGTACCTCGAATCGGTTTGGAATTCACACACATCGGCTTATCCCTTTGTTTCCTATTCCTTTTCCAGTGATTTTAAAAATCATTATATGCCGGTGCGCACCACGGCCAGGGTTTTTCTGGTATTATCGGTGGTAACCCTCTTGATGGCATGCCTTAGCTTGTTTTCGCTGATATCGTATTTGTTTTTCCGCAAACAGCGCGAGATAGGCATACAAAAAACTATGGGTGCCAGTCAGCAACTTATCCTTTGGAACCACCTGCGCAGGGTTCTTTTGCTGGTAATCATTGCCGCCCCGCCTGCCTGGCTGGGTGCCTGGTACCTTGCCAATTCGTGGCTGAACGATTATGCTTACCACATCCGGATCGGCATAGGTTATTTTGCGTCAGGTTTGGCCATTGTTGCCTTTTCTGCCCTGGTAACCATATACTACCATTCGTGCCAGGCTGCCCGCCTCAACCCCGGCAAAACGCTAAAATACGAATGATCAGTAAAGATCGTAAATAGGCTGAATGCTGATTTTCATATCAGCCGGTTCGCCGTTGTAAGGCCACGAGGTGACAATGATATCGGCCCCCGAAGCCGCATAATCCTGAATATTTTTGATGGATATATTGCCGGCAGCCGCCAGTTTCACCTTTCGGCCTGCCTTTGACAATTCCCTGCTCAGCTTTTTAATATCCGTTATGCTGAACTTGTCGAGTTGAATCACATCAATTCCGCTTTCGGCAATTTTTAGTGCATCTTCGACGGTGTCCACCTCAACGGTAATGGACTTTCCGCCTGTTTGTGCCATTCGTTCGGAAAGGCGTGCTGCCAGCTTGTCCAGTCCGCCCAACAACCTGTATTGATCCCTGTGCACCAGAATGGTTTCGGAAAGCCCGTACCTGTGTATCGCAGCACCCCCTGCTTTTACGGCTTTAATGGCCATTTTGCGGGTGTTGGGAATGGTTTTACGGGTAGTGGCAATGATGACGTTTTTATTCACCTCCCGGGCTTTCTCAACCAGCAAACGTGTACGGGTGGCTACACCTGAAGTGTACCGTAAAATATTGTCGATAGTGCGTGAAATGGCTAAAAGCGTACCCGAGAGTCCTTCACCCTCCAGAAACTTCACATCTTTCTCGAGATATTCGCCGCTGGGTGTAAACAAAGTGGTTTGGATGCCTGTGCGGGTGAATATTTTCATAACCTCCTCGGTACAGCAAACCACAGCCGGCTCGCGTGTGGAAATCTGCATCCGGGCAGGCTTGTTTTCGAGCCTTAACAACGATGTTGTTAGGTCAACATACTGCACATCCTCGGTGATGAGCTGGTCAATTTCCTGATCGGTGAAGTAAATCATAGCATCGTGATTATGTATTATAAATACTTGGTCCAGTAAAACTGTCGTGGTTCGGCATCGTTAAATCCCAGGTTGTTGTATAAGTATCGGGCATTATTGTTATCTTCCCGGACTTCGAGCGTAACCTTTGAACACCCCATGGCCGAAGCCCTTTCAATAAGCTGCTGCAGCATCTTTCGACCAACCCCGCCGTTTCGCCACGATGCGGTAACAATGACATCATGAACATTGACAAAAGGCTTCACGGTAAAAGTGGCAAAATTGATAAAACTATTCACGAGACCCACATAGGCATCGCCTGCTTTGGCCAGCAGAACAATCTTAGCGGGGTGATTCCTGAGCCCTTCCACCAACTGAACCTTTTGGACTTCGGTATAGGGCTCACCACCTCCCATTTTGTCAGTAATGTATTCATTCATCAAATCAACAAGTGCATTGCAATGATGCACATCCTCAAAATTACATTCAATGACCTTAATTTCGTTATGCATAATGGTGTGTGATTAAACGTTTCATGCCTCCCCGAAAGTATTAATTTTATGTGAATTATTCCCCCAATTAAATATCTTTGCGCTCTGAAAATAATACCATTGATGGATAATATCCGGAATTTTAGCATCATAGCTCATATTGACCACGGTAAGAGTACCCTGGCCGACCGTTTGATTCAGATGACACATACCCTGAGCGAACGTGAATTCCAGGATCAGGTACTTGACAACATGGACCTCGAAAGGGAAAGAGGCATCACCATTAAGAGCCATGCCATACAAATGGAGTACGAATCCGAAGGCCGGCTTTATTTGCTGAACCTTATTGACACCCCCGGTCACGTCGATTTCTCATACGAGGTATCCAGGGCCATAGCAGCCTGTGAGGGTGCCTTGCTGGTGGTTGATGCCACACAGGGCATTCAGGCTCAAACCATCTCAAACCTTTACCAGGCTGTTGACCATGGGCTCGAAATTATTCCGGTGCTGAACAAAATGGACATGCCCAGTGCCATGCCCGAAGAGGTAAAGGACCAGATTGTCGACCTCATCGGGTGCAAACGCGAAGAGATCATTGAAGTCAGCGCCAAAACAGGTATGGGCGTTGAACTTATTCTCGAACGCATCATCAAACAGATACCACCCCCCAAGGGAGATCCCGATGCGCCGCTGCAGGCGTTGATATTCGACTCGGTTTTCAATTCATTCCGCGGTATTTTTGCCTATTTTAAAATCATCAACGGCACCATCAGAACCGGTGACCATGTGAAATTTGTAAACATGGGCATGGACTATGACGCAGATGAAATAGGCGTCATGAAGCTTAAATACGAATCGCGCCCGGTTCTTAGCGCAGGACACGTAGGCTATATCATTTCAGGTATTAAATCGGCCCGCGAAGTAAAGGTTGGTGATACCATCACCCATTACAACCGGCCTTGCGATAAAGCCATCGGCGGATTTGTTGAAGTAAAACCCATGGTATTTGCGGGTATTTACCCCATTGATGCAGACGATTATGAAGAACTGCGGGCTTCGCTGGAAAAACTTCAGCTGAACGACGCTTCCCTTTCTTTCGTCCCCGAATCATCGGCAGCACTGGGCTTTGGCTTCCGCTGCGGATTCCTTGGACTGCTCCACATGGAAATTGTACAGGAACGACTCGACCGTGAATTCGACATGGACGTGATCAACACCGTTCCGAACGTTTCGTACCGGGTTACCTCCAACAAGGGCGATGTGATTGATGTGCACAACCCATCGGGACTGCCCGATTCGACGTATATCGACTTTATTGAAGAACCCTATATTGAAGCTGAGATCATCTGCCAGTCGGATTATGTGGGCCCCGTAATGAAGCTGTGCATTGACAAACGTGGTACACTCAAAAACCAAATTTACCTTACCACCAACCGTATTGAACTCACCTTTGAAATGCCGCTCTCGGAAATCGTATTCGATTTCTACGACAAGCTCAAGAGTATTTCCAAGGGCTATGCCTCCTTCGACTATCACTATACCGGTTATAAACCCGCTCAACTGGTACGTCTGGACATACTGCTTAACGG
>JAFGVG010000401.1 GCA_016938095.1 Bacteroidales bacterium | reverse complement strand
TGTTGATCATTTCGTTATAGCCTTGCATCAGTGCCTGTACCATTGGATGGGGAAGTTCAAAACCATGGTTCGCTATCCTGCGGATGGGCAATATGCCTGGTGAAGTACCTGAGAAAAAGGCAGCCTCCAATTTATTTAAATATTTTATAGAGATAGGCTCTTCTAATAATTTGTAATTTAATTTATTACATAATTCAATTACTTTACCGCGCGTGACGCCCTTTAACACCTGGCCCGCAGGCGGAGTAATCACTGCATGGTTGCGCACCACAAAAATGTTCGTTCTGCTGCCTTCGGTTATTTGCTCTTCTTCGTCAATCAACAATGCATCATAAAGATTTTCTGAGGTAATGAATTCCAACACCCGCCGGCGGACTTCCGGCATCATCCTTTTTATATTGGGATTCACCCGTTCTGCCATAAAAAGATCCGTTTCAACCCCATTCTGGTACATTTCAGCTGTGGGATAGGCATGTGGAATAATATAGGAGAACAACACCGGCGGCTCATGACCGCTAAAACGCAGCACTATTTTCACATTGCCGTTTACCAGTTCGTTTCTTCGGATGAGATTCCTGAGCAGGTAATGGATTACCGGAACCGAAACCGAATAGGAATACCCCGAAAGGCGCACGGATTCCTGTAGCCGCCGGATATGATCCTCCAAAAAAAGCGCCGTGCTGCCCACAATCCTGAGTACTTCGTACAATACTACACCTGATTGCACTTCTTCATCCCTGAATGTTGAAGTTTCTTTAAATACGATATTCTCAGAATAATAAAGTCCTATGCATTCGGACATTGATAGATATATTTGAAGTAATTATTGAGCTAAAAATATATAGGTTATCGTACCCAGTTGCTTGGCCGGTGACCCGGGATCGGCATTAAATTGCGCCGACATGGCTGAATGGTAAGCTTCTTCACGGAGGCAGATATCGCTGGTTGAACGGTTGTCGGATATTATGGCGGAAACTACTTTGCCGGCCTGGTTAATAACAATGTCCATTACCACTGTACCACCACCCTGGCATTTATAGGTGGGAATGTAAAGATAGCTGTGCCAACGGTTCTCAAGGAAGTAAGAAACGGTAGTATTATCCTTTCTGATTACATTGGGTACGTACGAATCTCTTACTTGGTTTTCAGCCACCTCGTTTTGCCGGGCAATGGCATTTTCATCGGCCTGTTGCTGGGCACTTTCTTCCAGTTCACCTCCGGGCGATTTCAGGGTTGATATGCCCAGCTCCTGTAATACTTGTTTTTCATAGTTTTCCGTGCTGATTTCCGGATCGAGCTTACTGGCTACATTAGAGGCAATGCTGCGTAACGTCTGCCGGTCAAGCTCCGGTATGCCCTCACCAAAAGCCTCGTCTGTTGCCGATTGCTCGGATTTTTCTTCTTCAAGCGGCATAATTTCTTCATTAAAAGCAATTAACATCTCCTCGTGCTGTAGTTCTTTGTCTTCCCCAAGCTTGAAGGATAAAAAAGCAATCACCACCATCAGGTGTATACTGATGGCCAGTAATATACTGTTAATATTGTCATTAAAGAAGCGACGCAATGTAACCATAGAATTGTTTACGACAAAAATAATAAAATGGGTTCAATTATGGTAAGCTAATTCTGCAACTCGATTCGGGCATTGTTGTATTTTTGATGCGTAAACTTAATCCGATGAATCGCCGTACCTGCTGGTTAGTGCTTTTATTCATTTTTGGCTTTCTTTTTTCGGCCAGGGGCCAGTTTTATGAGACAGGCGAAGTTCCGGCCACCATTCGCTTAAAAACACTTTATACCCCCCATTTTAACATTGTCTTTCCGGTTACACACGAACAGGATGCCCTGCAGACCGGGCTTAAACTTGAGGCAACTTTCGAAAAAACTTTCAGCGATTATCCGCTGTCCCTCAGACGGGGTTATCCGGTATTGCTACACGCCTCTTCGGTGCTTTCTAACGGATATGTCTCCTATGCTCCCCGAAGAATGGAAATTGTAACCACTCCCCCGCAAATGTCCTATGCACACGACTGGATATCGCAGTTAACACAACACGAATTGCGCCATACAGCACAGCTTAACTGGCTGAATCAGGGCACAACCCGGACCATGGGCATTTTCACCGGGCAAATTGCGGTGGGCGTAGTTTCTTCCATGATTCCCATGTGGTTATACGAGGGTGATGCCGTATTCAACGAAACTGCGCTATCACAGTCGGGCAGGGGACGTATGCCTGCCTTTGAAATGCCTTTGCGCACCCTGCTGATCGAAAAGCCCGCGATTTATTCATACGACAAGGCTGTGTTTGGTTCCTACCGCGATTATGTACCGGACCATTACATCAACGGTTACCAGATGGTACGCCATGCACGGTCGGTTTTTGGCGATACAGTGTGGTCCGGCGCTCTCAGGCATGTTGCCCGTAATCCATACCAGGTGTGGCCGCTGGCCTTCTATCTGAAGAAACATTTCGGTGTATACAAGTCGGGATTATACCGGCAAACTATGTTTAATCTTAAAAGCCAATATAACAAATGTATAGATAGCGTAAATTATAGTAATTATGTAAGTATAGTCAACAGAAAAAACGGTGTACATACGCATTATACCCTGCCACACGATTTGGGAGCGGGGAGTACCCTGGTATTCCGGAAAGGGATGGCCGATCCTGGCTCTTTTGTGGTCATCGATACCGCCGGCACTGAACACCTGATATTGCACACGGGTTTCAGCGCTGAACCCGACTGTGATGTTTTCGGACAATGGCTTGTATGGGAGGAACTGGTCCCTGATCCACGCCGTGAAAGGCGTAATTTCTCGGTGATCAGGAAAGCCGACATCCAAAAAGGTAAAATCGTTTCGCTCACTAAAAAAACAAGGTATTTCAGCCCTGACTTTTCACCTGATGGCCAATGGATTGCCGTTACGGAGAATGATGCCGGCGGACAAAATTACCTTACCATTATTTCAGCAGCCACAGGCGAAGCCTTAATGCGTTTTCCCGCATCCGGTAACCGCGCACTGCAGACACCCGAATGGGCAGATCAACATAACGTTCTTGCTGTAACCCTTTCGGACCATGGTAAACAAATAGAAATGCTTGACATCCAAACAGGCCGGTGGAAACTATTGGTCCCCGCTACCTGGTTTGACATAGCTGAACCCCTTGTTTTGAACCATCACCTTATTCTCCGGGGTTCATTCGAAGGAACCGACAACCTCTATGCGCTGAACATGAATGAGCCCCGATTGTGGTACCGTGTTACGCGTGCGCGCTACGGAGCTTACTATCCGGCTATAAGCCGTGACTCGCTTTCCCTGCTGTTTTCGA
>JAFGVG010000400.1 GCA_016938095.1 Bacteroidales bacterium | reverse complement strand
GGCGATACAACAGCGTATCCGGTTACCATAGCAAAGGTTAAGGTCAGGTTTTCCCATGCCGTTGTAGTTATTCCCGGACATGGTGATTTCGGCGGAACAGAATTGATTGACCATACAATTAAGCTGGCCACGCAGTAATTAACTGGCATTACCAGAAGGGCGTCCGACATTCGGCCCGCTATTCATCCACTTCACCGGTGAAAATATCCCTTTCACCGGTTTTTTATTTTACAGGGCTTTGCGGCATCATAGCTTTACGGCGACAAATAAACCGTATGCCGTTATCTTAAAACTATAATTATGCGAAGCCAGTTTCAACACCCTGTTGCCTTAATGTTCTTTACCATTACACTGTTAACGATTAGTTGCGGAGTGCTGGCCCAGACCGGTGGGATACTCGATACCTACATTGTGGCCGGAATGGAGAATAATCTGGCCCTGAAACAAAAGGAACTGAACCTTTCCCTGAGCATTCATGCGCTTAAAGAAGCAAATGGCCTGTTTTATCCTTCTGCAGAACTTAACGCCCAATACATGCTGGCCAGCGGAGGGCGTTCTATTGAAATGCCTGTCGGCGATATGCTTAATGGCGTTTATTCCTCCTTGAACAGTATACTCGAAAGCATGGGGCAAACAGGTGGATTTCCCCAGATTGCCAATCAGGAAATAACATTTCTCCCGAACGATTACCACGACACCAAAATCCGGGTTATCACGCCTTTGGTTAATGCTGAAATCTATTACAACCGGAAGATAAAACAGGAGATGATCACCGGCTCACAGGCGGAGATTAACGTTTACAAACGCGAACTGATAAAGGAAATTAAAACCTCGTATTTCAGATATTTGCAGACCCTGAAGGTGGTTGATGCATACCATAGTGCGCTTGAACTGGTAAATGAAGCCAGGCGGGTGAATCAGAAACTGGTGGAAAACCAGATGGCCGGTCCCGAAAAACTATTCCGTATCGACGCCGAAGTGAGTAAGGTAACTGCTGAGCTCGCCAAAGCTGAAAGTGACAGAAACACTGCAGCCTCTTATTTTAATTTTTTGCTTAACCGGCCTTTGCAGTATGATATTATCATCGACAGCCTGTTATTTGGCACGTCAGGGAAGTCGCCGGTTACCATCACCCGGCAGGGAGAGCAGCAACGCGAAGAACTACATCAGTTAAACAGTGCCTTAAAATCGACCGGCTATTATGTGAATATGAAAAAGGCTTATGTACTGCCTGAGATCACCAACGTTACTGACATCGGCTACCAGGGATATGCCTATAAGTTTGATAAAAGCCAGCAGTATATTATGAACACCATCAATCTTTCGTGGCCGTTGTTCAACGGGTTTCGTAACCGCAACGAGCTTTCGCGTGCAAAGATTGAAACAGACCAATTGCGGCATAAACTGGATGAAACAGTGCAACAAATTGAGATGCAATGCCGGATTGCAGAAAGTAATCTGCTGGCATCGGGGAAGGCCGAGGAAGCCTCTTCGGGTTCGCTTAACAGCTCAAAGGCCTATTACAAAGTAGTAAGCAAACAATACGCCATTGGCCAGAAATCATTGCTCGATTTGCTGGATGCCCGTAACCAGTTGACCAGCTCAGAAATCTATTATGCTGTTTCGCATTTCGACACCCTCATTCGGCTAACTGAGCTTGAAAGGGTTTATGCCGCCTACGATTTGGATAACCTTACCCGTTAACATAAATGATCCAATAATCACTTAAACCAATAATCCGATGAAAACAATTGCCATGATATCCGTTGCTTGTCTTTTGACAGTGTTTTTTAGCCGTTGCACAAATAAGCCAACCGCAACGTATACTGAACAGGCCGTTTGTGTTAAAGCAGAAAAGCTGGCAGAAACAGATGCTGTGATCCCCATTCATTGCTCAGGCATTTTATCGTCGAAGCGTCTGATAAAAATGTCATTTAAAACCGGTGGTATTATTTCGGCGCTTTATGTTGAACCCGGGCAAAAAGTAAAGAAAGGTCAGTTGCTGGCTTCACTTGAAATGACAGAAATATCATCACAGGTTGAACAGGCAAGGCTGGCGGTTGAAAAGACTGAACGCGACCTTTCGCGGGTGAAAAATCTGTATCGCGACACGGTGGCCACACTTGAGCAGTTGCAGGACGCTACGCTGGCATTCGAAATGGCAGAAAGGAACCTTAGCATCGCGGCCTTTAACCAGCAATACTCAAAAATTGCCGCCCCTGCGGATGGTCTGGTTATCGCTACACTGGCCGAATCGCATGAACTAACTGGGCCCGGGACGCCTGTGCTTGTTTTCAGTGAGCTGGGCAACGACGAGTGGGTTGTAAAAGCCGGCCTTGCCGATAAGGATATTGTCAGGGTTCACACAGGCGATAAGGCCGAAGCGGTTTTTGATGCTTATCCGGGCAGGAAATTTGCAGCTTATGTTTCTCAAATATCAGAGACTGCCGATCCACATACCGGAACTTTTGAAGTTGAACTTACCATTGAACCAGGGAATGAACGCATGATCAACGGACTGGTTGCCGTTGTCGATATCGAAGCCGAAGGCAACCAGGTGGTAACCCTGGTGCCGCCTGAAGCCATTACCGATACGGACGGGTCCAAAGGATATGTTTATGTTATTGAAGAAGCTGATACTACGGCAAAAAAAGTTGAAGTGACCATTGCATACCTCGATAACCAATATGTAGCCGTAAAAGAACCCATTAACAAAATGGGACTGGTAATTACCGAGGGGGCAGCATACCTCGGGAACGGATCCAAAATAATTCTGGGTTATTAATACTTGCAGGCTGCCGGAATATGTTTTGAATAACTTCATAGGTTTTCTTTTGAATCTATTACCGGCGGCCTGTTTCATATTATCCATCCCGTTTTTCATTTACATCATGTTGTAATAAACCTGTAATAATTATGCTTACCCGACTTGCCCTTAAAAATTATCAGATTACCATCGCTGTTTTTTTGATGATTGCCCTGCTGGGCGTTAATGCCTTTATCAACATGCCGCGCAGTGAAGATCCACCCCTGAGTGGCGCCTTTTTCTATGCGGTGGCTGTATATCCGGGTGCCAGTCCCGAAGACATGGAGCAGCTTGTTGTGGAACCGTTGGAAGAGGCACTGAATGAGATTGATGATATTAAACGTTCCTTTGCATCTATGAACGATGGTGTTGCCATTGTGAACGTGGAATTTGACATGGGTGTTGATCAGGACCGGAAATACGACGAGGTGCTCCGGCAAATCAACAATACAAGACCTTCCTTACCGGCCGATTTATATAGCCTGGATGTGTATCGCTGGTCAACCACCAATGTCAACATTTTACAATATGCTTTGATATCGGAACATGCCTCGTTTGCCGACCTTGAAAAACAGGCTGAACGGCTGAAAAGGACGCTGGAAAAAACAGATGCCATTAAAAAGGTGAAAACAGAGGCCTATCCGGAGCAGGAAATTCTGATTGAAGTTGATTTGCAAAAACTGGCACAAAAGAAAATTCCGATAAACCATGTCATGTCTGCAATTCAGGGTAGTAATGTCAACATACCGGGTGGCGAACTGGAAATGAGGAATCGCAAACTCAATATCAAAACTACCGGCAATTACCAAACGGTTACTGATGTTGGTAATACCATTGTGAATGCGGCAAACGGGAATACTGTGCATTTACATGATCTGGCAAAAGTTACTTATGACTATGCCAATCAGCAGCATATTGGCCGGTACAATGGACAACGAGCTGTGTTTGTATCTGCCAATCAGAAAGAAGGCACCAATATTTTCCATGTAGTGAAATCGGTAGATCATGATGTTGATCTTTTTGCGAAAACACTGCCCCAATCCATGAAACTGGTGAAGGCCTTTGATCAGTCGGTAACGGTTGACAACCGCCTTAACCGGCTCTACGAGGATTTTGGAATAGCCATTCTGCTTATTCTGATTACGCTTTTGCCGCTGGGTACACGGGCTTCCATCATTGTAATGATTGCGATTCCCACGTCATTGCTCATAGGACTCACAACCATGCATCTGACAGGCTTTTCGATCAACCAATTGTCGATTGTGGGTTTGATCATTTCTCTTGGATTGCTGGTAGACGATTCCATTGTTGTGGTTGAAAACATTGCGCGGCATATGCGTATGGGTTACAACCGGCATGAGGCTACCCTGAAAGCCACCAGCCAGATCAGCTGGGCTGTTATCGGGTGCACGGCAACCATGATTATAGCATTTGTGCCCATCATCATGTTGCCAGGCGAATCCGGAGAGTTTATGAAAAGTATACCGGCAGCTGTGGTATTTACCCTGCTGGCCTCATTGCTGGTGTCATTTACCTTAACCCCGTTTATAGCATCCAAATTTTTGAAGGAGCGTGATTTTGAGCGCGAGAATGTTTTCATGCGGATGCTGAACAAGGTCAATAACGGACCGTATCAAAGACTTTTGTTGCTGGGATTGAAATACCCCAAATCTACCATGCTCATAGCCACGGTTGCCGTAGCCGGAAGTCTTATGTTACTGCCGGTTGTGGGATTCAGCCTGTTTCCAAAGGCAGAGAAACCCCAGTTCCTTATTAATATCGACATGTCGCCGGGTACCAGTTTGGCCTATACCGATAGTGTCACCAGGAAGGTTGAGAAAATGCTGGATTCACACGAGGAGATCAGCAGTTACTGTACCAATGTGGGAAAGGGGAATCCGATGATCTATTACAACACGGTTCAGGAAAGCGAGAATCCTGGTTTTGCACAGCTTTATGTTCAGTTGCATCATTACAGTCAAAAGGAAACACCTCTGTTTCTCGAGCAGTTGGAAAAATCATTGGCTTGTTTTCCGGGTGCAGAAATTATCATTAAAGAATTTAAGAATGGTCCTCCGGAAGATGCTCCCATTGAAATTTCATTTTTCGGCCCCAACCTGGATACGCTGAAACATCTTGCAGCTAAAGGTGAAAACCTGCTCAAATCCGTTGAAGGAACAACTTATGTTCAGCATTCCATGGATGAGACTGCCCTGGAGCTCAAGGTGACCATCAATAACGATAAGGCGGGTATGCTGGGGGTTCCGGTATACGAAATACAAAAAACCATACGAATGGCCATGGCGGGCTTATCAGTGGGTAACTTTATTGATGAAGACGGAAATGATTACAACATCCGGGTTACGCTTAACGGTGGCAATCGTAAAATACTGGAAGACCTGGATAAGGTTTTCGTTGGTTCTTTATCGGGAGCACAGATTCCGCTTAAACAACTGGCGGATGTGGAATTGCAAACATCCTCCACACTCATTGAACATTACGAACGCGAAAGAAGTGTCACCGTGAGGGCCGATGTATTGCCCGGTTATGTAACCGACAAGGTAACCAAAAAAGTACTTGCCGGTATGGAAAGTCTTAAACTCCCCGATGATTATCGCTTTGAACCTTTTGGTGAATATGCCAGCCGGAAAGAAACGTTCGGAAATATGAACATAGCCGTTATTATTACCATATTCCTGGTTTTGCTGATCCTGATGATGGAATTCCATACCATTAAGGGGGCACTGATTGTGGCTTCATCCATTCCCCTGGGGATTATCGGCAGCATTCTTTTATTGCTGATTACCGGTTACACGTTTTCTTTTTCTGCCTTTATCGGGACAATTGCCCTAATTGGTATAGAAGTGAAAAACTCCATCATCCTGGTTGATTATGCCAACCAGTTGCGGGCCGAGGGTAATAACATTGATGAAGCCATAAAAACCGCCGGGCAAATACGGTTTATTCCCATTATTCTTACCACGCTTACTGCCATTGGCGGATTAATGCCGCTGGCGGTTCAGGGGTCCGATTTGTTTTCACCGCTGGCCATAACCATTATTGGCGGTTTGATTAGTTCCACTATCTTTACACGGGTGGTTACACCGGTATTGTATAAACTGGTATTAAAATAGCGCTTGATGGCACTTTTTGAAACTCAGGTTAAAACCGAATTCCGGAAGCTGGAAAGGCTGGTGAAGTTTATAGCTATCCCGTTTTTTACCCTGTTAACTGTAGTTTTTCTGACGCCATGGCCTTTCAGAATCGAAGAAATACATTTGATCATGCATGTGGCTTTTTCCTTTCTGGGTGTGGTGGGAGCCTGGTTTATCATCAGGCTTATCATTTACATCTTCCGGAAATACATGCCCGGCATGCGGTTTTGGATGAGACTTACCCTGCAACTTCTTTTATCATCGCTGGGTGCAATTATCATTTCGTGGTTATTGTACACCATTGGCAGTATATTGCTGGAAAGCCGTATTGATTTATGCAACGAATTCGACATCGCTGAAGAATCGAAAAACCTGTATGTGACATCGGTGCTGTTTGCATTGCTGATCAATATTATCTATGAAAGCTTTTACCTGTTCATTAAGTTGTCGGAAAAGGCGGTTGAAACCGAGCGCTATAAAAACAAGAGCATCGAAGCGCAATACCAGAACCTTACCAGCCGGCTCAATCCGCATTTTTTATTTAATAGCCTGAATACACTGACAACTGTGGTTGAGGAGGATCCCAAAAAAGCGGTAGAATACATCAGGGAATTGTCAACCGTTTACCGCTATGTGCTGAATAGTCAAAAAATCACCTGGGTGTCGCTGGAGGCCGAAATGAAATTTGCACAATCGTATGTAATGCTTTTAAAAATGCGCTTCGAAGAAAACCTGAAGATAAACATTGAGATTTGCGAAAAGTACTTGCAATACAACATTCTGGCCATGACGGTGCAGCTATTGATTGAAAATGCCGTTAAGCACAATGAAATCAGTGAAAAGCTTCCGCTTGAAATACGGATTTTCTGCAAGGACGATTATCTGGTCGTAACCAATAACAGGCAGAAGCGGAACATAATGCCGGAAGCCACTACTAAGGTCGGCTTGCATAATATCAGCGAACGCTATATATTTCTGGTAAACAAGGAGGTGATTATAGAAGACCGGCAGGATTTCTTTACGGTGAAAATCCCGCTTTTAAAATCGGTTGAAGGAGCAAGGGCTTTCTCCGATGAAACTTAATTAGTGGCACAATGAAGATTCTGGTTATTGAAGATGAAGCTCCTGCCTATAGAAGGTTAATAAAGCTTATAGGCGAATGTGACCCCATGGCGGAGGTGGTTGGCATTATCCAGAGCGTTAAGGATGGTTTGGAATGGTTTCAACGCAATGCATTACCCGACCTTATTTTGTCGGATATTCAGCTGGCCGATAACCTGAGTTTTACCATATTCAGGGAGCTTAAGATAAATGTACCCATTATTTTTATTACCGCTTACGACGAATATGCCATCAATGCCTTTAAGTTTTACAGCATCGATTACCTGCTGAAGCCTGTAGGTGAAGCCGATCTTAAAGCAAGTCTCGACAAGTATAAGATTTTGCATAAGCCCCGGGGCTTTGACGATTTCGAAGCGCTTATACAGAAGCTCACTGAGAAGACTTACCGAGAGCGGTTCCTGGTTTACCAGGGAGACAGCCTTATTCCGGTGCATTGCAGCAGTGTAGCTTATTTCACCAGTGAAGACGGGACAACCCTGTTGGTTACGCACGATAACAAGCGGTATTTCATTGCCGAGAGCCTGGATACGCTCGAAGGGGAACTCGACCCCAAATTGTTTTACCGGGCCAGCCGGCAGTATATCCTATCGCCGGCCTGTATTGACAAAATCAATAATTACGGACAGCAAAAGCTGAAGATCTCCATTAAGCCTGCGGCACCAGTGGCCGTTATGGTGAGCAAGCTGAAAGCCACGCAGTTTAAAAAGTGGTTAAACCGGT
>JAFGVG010000399.1 GCA_016938095.1 Bacteroidales bacterium | reverse complement strand
CGCTGGAACTTTTTATCAGCCGGAAACTTTAACCCGTCGACAATACAGGAGTGTACGACCTCCGACATTTTTTCCCTGTTTAAATGAAGCGCTTTTTTCAATCCGAAAATTTTCACCTGTCCCATGTGATTGATCTATTTGTTCTCTGAAATGATTCGTCTCTTGTAACCATCCATTTTAGCATTAAAAAACGTAGCGTTCGTTCGCAATTTAGTAAAATAACCCCAATGCAAAAAGTAGACGAATTCTATATGATTTTTGTATTGGTTGCCTTATTACTTTCAATTCCAGTTTATAACTATTTCATCTGTTCATTTTTCATGGACGTTTCATTTCGGGAGGCTGGCATTGATGGATTCAGAAAGCGCTGTTGCCAGTGTTTCACTTTCCAGGTTACCAATCAAGGCCCGGCCATCCCTTATTTCTGCATTAACAACCGGCAGGGAATATACCTGGTTTTCTACAACAAAAGCGATGGCTTTTCCTGCATTATGCCGCGTTATTTTAGCAAACAGGTTAGCTCCTTCCATATTGAAAACGAGGACTACTCCGTTACCATCCGCTTTTGTTTTTTTGATGGTCGAAAGGCTCATTACAGCTACAGGTTTTACAGCTACTACAGCATGGTAAATGCTATCGCTATCAACTGTATATGCGGTATTCAAAAGTTTGCAGGTGTTTGACATAAAATCATTGAGAAAAGCTAATGAATCAGATTTTATGTACCCGATTATTGGTTCTTCGGCCTCTGTTGCAGTACGGATATGCATTACAGACAGTGAATCCGATAATGTAGCTGGCAAATCTGAAGGATAAATGGTTTCATAGATTCCAAAAGAGACCTTTTGTACATTCTCGTTGGTTTTGGTTTTGCACGAGGCAAGTGCAAGGAAGGTTAAGACAATCAGGCAGTAAGTTTTCATGTTTTTTGTTTTAAATTGTAATTTATGGTCAATTCTTAATTATTTCCATTTTGTTTATGTTTTTCTCGGAATTCTTTAAAATAAGTTTCCATGGCTTGTACATATGTTTCATAGGCGCGAATTCCTTTTTCGGTAATGGCACAGGTGGTTAAGGGATAATTACCTTTGAATGATTTCAAAATGTTGATGTATCCGGCTTCTTTCAGTTTGGTCAGCTGAAAACTTAAATTTCCCTTGGTGGTCTTGATGCTTTCAAGGAGGAAGCCAAAATCTGCAGTTTTAACGCCAATCAGCAGTGTCATAACCGCAAGTCTTACCTGTGAATGCAAAACAGGATCGAGATCGTTGAACATCGCTTTAGTTTTTTCTTTTGGCATACAGCAGGTGCCCCGGGATAATAAAGGCAATAAGCCATGCGATGGCTTCCAGGATCAATTGCTCGCGCAGATCAATATAGGAACATATATAGGCCAGTATGCCAAAAATGATTCCCCCGAAAATAATCATCCGGTAGCGGAGTATTCCACCTGTAATTACCGTTGCAAAAGCAATGAACATCATAAAAATGGGATGCTGCAGTTCGAAATTGGTTGCATGCAGTACGTTATGGATAATCAGGCTGGTCAGCACAAGGCATGCAATCAGGGAGAACCAGACGTACCTCAAAGAAATTCCGATATAGGTCTGGACCTTCTTTCGTTGCTTCAGTATATAATACAGGCTATAGGCAATAATAACAATTGCTAAGGCATTACCGGCATAATCAAATGCTTTTTTCAGCGGGTAGGGAAGTACAACAAATCCCAGCAGGTAGTTGTATGCATAATTGAAGAACATCGACCATCCCCAGATGATGAAAAGGATACCATCATTTTTCAGTTTCTTTTGCGAAACCTGTATCATTTCCTGGATCACCTGAAGCGATTGTTGTTCATCGAATGATGCTGATGTTGATTCGTTTGGTTTCATGGGTGTCGATTTAATGTGTAAAACTAGTTTGCGATACAAACTTAATCAAGTTTGTAATACAAACCAAATATTTTTAAGGTTATTTACATAGCCACTTGCCATGAGCTTAATTTTGTGGCTATTAGCAGTCAATTACCAATAAATGAAGATTGAATATTTTATTGATTCTCCATTGTTTTTTCATAACTTGTACTTTCATCAATCCGTTGTACAATCAAGAACAAAATTTCCTTTTAATGGTTAATACTTCGTGTAATCCTGAAATCCTGATACACCATGCAAACTAAAAACAAAGTGTTGATGATGGCCGGATTGGTTTTGCCGGTTGGTATTTTGCTGGTTACCCTGAATGCATTCCGGTGCGCTCCTGCACCTGAACAGGTAAAGGAAGTTAACCCGGCTGCACTGAATTATCAGAATTACTGCGCCGGATGCCATGGCGATAACCTGGAGAAGTTTGCTGCCAAAGCCTGGATGGAAGAAGAGGGGAATGCTTCCGTTATCAAGAGCATCAAATATGGTATCGAAGACATTGGCATGCCCGCGTTTCAGAAAGCTTTCACTGACGACGAAATCGAAGCGCTGGCAGTTTATGTTAAAAGGGGTGTTCCCGAAGACAAAAGCAAACTCAAACCTGCAGTTACACCTGGAGGCGTGATTGAATCGGAGGTTCAGCGTTTTGTAGTGGACACGGTGGTCTCTGGACTGAACGTGCCCTGGGGACTGGCTTTCCTTCCCAACGGTGACCTGCTGATCTCTGAGCGGGCTGGTACGTTACACACTTTTTCAGATGGCAAGCTGTCGCCTCCCATTGAAGGTTTACCGCCAATTATGGCATTCGGACAGGGTGGACTGCTTGACCTGGCATTGCATCCCGATTATGAACAGAACGGCTGGATTTACATCGCCTATTCGGCACTGAATACCACCAGCAACAAACGAATTGGCAATACGGCCATTATGCGGGCCAGGCTGGAGGGCAATAAACTTGCAGATCAGCAGGTGCTGTTCAAAGGAATCCCGGATACCGACCGGGGTCATCACTTTGGCTGTAAACTGGCTTTCGATGGTAAGGGTCATCTTTTCTTCGGCATTGGAGAAAGGGGACAGCATTTCGACTTTCCGCAAAAACTCGACAATGCCAATGGCAAAATCCATCGTATTAATGACGATGGTACCATACCGCCTGATAACCCGTTTGTTAACATCCCCGGTGCCTTACCCTCCATTTACAGTTATGGCCACCGAAATCCCCAGGGAACTGTCATTCACCCGGTTACTGGTGAAATATGGGTAACAGAACATGGCCCTAAAGGAGGCGATGAGATTAACCTGGTGAAACCGGGAAAGAATTACGGCTGGCCTGTTATTTCTTACGGCATTAATTACGATGGCACTATACTGACTGAACTAACCGAAAAGGAAGGCCTTGAACAACCGATTTTTTACTGGACACCTTCCATTGCACCCTGCGGAACCATTTTTGTCACGGGCGACCGTTTCAGAAACTGGCGCAATAATATGCTGGTGGGTTCGCTCCGGTTCCAGTACCTCGAAAGGGTGGTGATCAACGGGCACGCAGTAATGCACCGCGAAAGACTGCTTGAGGGGATAGGACGTGTCAGAAACGTGGTCATGAGTCCGGATGGCCTGGTTTATGTGGCCATCGAAAATCCGGGTAAAATAGTGCGACTGGTGCCTATTGCCGAAGATCAGCCCTGACAACAACCGTGTTAACACAGGTTGAATGTAAAAGGAATAAACCCGGGAGGTTTCATGCCGAAAATTGGTTTTGAGGGCTATACAGTCATGCGAATGGTATTGCTGTTTGCCTTGATTTCATTTTTGCCTTTTAATGCCGCAATGGCACAACCATCAACAGATTCTGTTTACCATGCACAGTCTGTTGATTCGGTTGTTTTTTTTGATGCTGTCAGCGTGGAAGCATACCAGGTTAACGCACGCCTGCTTACCATACCCGGAAGCCTTTCGGTTGTTAGTGGTCCAAGTCTTTCTGCCGGTGATGGCACAGGTATGACTGGTATCGTTAATATGCTGCCGGGCGTATCGCTGCAAAGCGGAACATATACCACAAACCGTTTGGTCATCAGGGGTATGGGCAGTCGTACACCATACAACACCAACCGGATCAGGTCGTACTTAAACGACATTCCGGTTACCGGTGCCGATGGCATTTCTGCTCCTGAAGAAATCGATATACAGGGTATTTCAAGGATTGAAGTGGTGAAAGGGCCTTCATCGGCACTTTATGGTTCGGGACTGGGAGGAACGCTAAACCTTTATGCCGCTGTGCCCCCGGAAGATGTCATCAACGGTACCATTCATTTTGGCGCATACCATACCGGAAAATTCGGCGTTTCAGGGGCCATTCACCGGGGCAAAACCGGCGCTTATTTCGCTTTCATCCATATGCAGTCCGATGGCTACCGCGAAAACAATACCTACCAGCGGACTTCGTTGCTTACAACACTCAGCAGAAAAAGCCCGAAGACAACACTCGATTTTACACTGCTGCTCATGAACGTCGATGCTGGTATTCCCAGTTCAACGGGCATAACCCTTTTTGAAACCAACCCTCGGGCTGCGGCACCCAATTGGCTTGCAGTGGGCGGATATAAAAAGTACACCAGGGGTATGGCCGGGTTGTCGTTGGGGCGTAAACTTTCAGCACACATCACCAATCGTTTTACCGTTTTTGGTAAGATAACCGACAGTTATGAAAAACGCCCGTTCAACAACCTCGACGATATAACCATGGGTGCGGGGTTACGCAACCGGCTGAACCTGCATTATGATAAAACCGACTGGGTGCTGGGGGCCGAATGGCTGGCCGAAGCGTATCATTGGGAACTCGATACCTCGGATGTCGGGATTAATGAAAACCGTGAAAACCGCAACCAATTGAACGTTTTTGCCATGCTGTATTACCGGCCTGTGGCAAAGCTGAACATTTCGCTGGCAGGGGCAGTGAATCTCATTGGTTACAGGTTAACCGACCAGTATCTGTCCAACGGCGATCAGTCGGGAACGCGCACTTTTCCGGCGGTTTTTTCTCCACGACTGGGCCTGAATTATAAATTGTCTCCCAACGGATCGGTATACGCCTCTACAGGCCATGGATTTTCAATGCCTTCACCCGAGGAAACCTTATTGCCCGAAGGGGCGGTAAATGACCAGATAAAGCCCGAACAGGGCTGGCAGTTTGAGGCCGGCATGAGGTTCAACCTGTTCAATAGCAGATTGGGAATTGATGGCACGCTATACTGGATAGAACTGAAGGATCTGTTGGTTACCAAAAGATTAACCGAAGATGTTTTTACAGGGGCCAATGCCGGCCACACCCGCCACCGCGGCATGGAGCTTATGATCAACGGAAGCCTGTTTTCGTATGAACGTTTCCCGGGAAAACTGATATCCGTTGTTTCCTACACCTGGTCGTGGAACCGTTTTGTTGATTTCACCGATGACGGTAATGTATATGATGGCAGCCACCTGCCCGGTATTCCCAATCAATTGCTGTCGGCCAGGCTGCAATGGAATACCGGAAGCTTTTTTACGGTGGATGTTACTGCCCGATATACCGGGAATCAGTTCCTCGATGATGGCAATACGCAGCAGTATGATGGTTATACGGTGGCCGACCTGAAACTGTCAGCGGAAATTCCGGTGAAGTGTAACGGGCGGTTTCAAATTTACGCGGGCATCAACAACCTCACCAATACACATTATGCATCGATGCTGGTGGTGAATGCCCGCGGTTTTAGTGGTGCTGAGCCACGATATTATTATCCGGGTTTACCCCGGCATTTTTATGGTGGCGTTACCTATAATTTTTAAATTTAGTTTTATTAATGTTGATTAAGTTGATATTGAAGCATAGTTTATTGTTTTGGTCTATTGTTTTATTATTTTTTTGACAAAACAGAAGTTTTTATCAGAAACAATAATAATATAGACTCCACTTACGAACCCTGTCATATCTATTTCTGTTTCAGTTGATGCAGCCTGACGATTTAATAATACCTGTCCGTCGAAGTTGCACAATGAAATAGCTGTACTGGTATTCAACCCGCTTATTGTTAATTTATCAATAACAGGATTCGGATACAAATCAACCTGAGGGTTGCTGACGCTCCGGACTCCTGTTGGACCACCTTCCTGTGATACAGTGATAAGCTGGTCAGAAAGTCCTTCAGCGGAAACAGTTATTGTGGCGGCCCTTTCCTGGGTAGTCGGGTTTGCTTCTGCCGTTAGTGTAACGGTTGCATTTTCGGAACCGGATGCATCAGATACTGTTAGCCAGGTTTGGTTGCTTGATACAGTCCAGTCGGTATTTGATGCTATTTCAAAGGCCACTGAACTATTGGACGGAGCAGCTATGGATAAACTTGCCGAAGATAAATTGACAACAGGCAAAGCTGCTTCCTGTGTGACAGTGATAAGCTTATCAGAAAGCCCTTCGGCGGAAACGGTTATTGTGGCAGCCCTTTCCTGGATTACCATATTGGCGTCTGCCGTTAACGTGATGGTTGCATTTCCGGAACCGGATGCATCAGATACTGTTAGCCAGGTTTGGTTGCTTTCAATTGTCCAGGAGGAGTTCGACGAAATGTCGAAAGAAATGGTGCTGTTAGCCGGTGCCCCTATTGTTAAAGTATTGTCCGAAAGCGACAAATCATATTGCCCACCAACAGTGGTTTTTAAAATCATGCCATTATCGCCTACCACATAGCCGGTATTCTGATCGGTAAAAAATCCGGAACGAAGTATACTGGGTGTTATTTTTGATTGCAGGTTCCATGAATCCCCTCCATCGGTGGTTTTTAAAATAGCTCCACCCGTACCCAACGCGTAACCTGTTTGGGCATTAGGAAAATGAACGGATAAAAGATGATTTGTGGTAACTGGTGTTACTGCTGTCCAGTTAGTGGCCCCTCCATTGGTTGTTTTTAGAATAGTACCATTATGTCCAACAATATAACCGGTATTTTCATCGGTAAAATAAATAGCATTAAAGTGATTCATTACAGATGCACCTTGTGCTTGCCATATTGTACCTCCATCTGTAGTACACAAAATTGCAGTATTGTCCCCAACAACATACCCTTTATTAGCACTTGTAAAATATACACCCCTTAAATTCTGACCTGATGCACCACTTACAAGGGCTGTCCAGTCAGCCCCGCCATTAATGGTTTTTCTTATTAACCCATCATTTCCAACTACATAGCCAATATTGGCATCCACAAAAAAGACACCATTTAACTGACTGGTTGTACCGCTTGTTTGTTCTGTCCAGTCAACTCCTGCATTGGTAGTTTTTAGTATGCACCCGCCGCTACCTACCGCGTAGCCGGTAGTTGAATTTACGAAAAAAACAGATGATAATGTACGGTAAATTGATGGGGTATTCATCGTGTTCCATGTGATACCGGCATCTTCTGTTTTTAGTACCTGAACAGTTGCACTACTACCTACGGCAAATCCTGTATTAACATCAGTAAAAAAAACAGAGCGTAGGGCCAAATAGGTATGAAAATCATCGTTTCCACTTGTTAAATAAGTCCAATCAAGGCTCTTGTTAATGGTTTTTATAATAACCCCATTGGCACCTGCAACATATCCGGTATTGGCATCGGTAAAAAAAACCGAAGTGCAATACGATAAAGTATTGGATGTTTGCATTATCCAGTCGTTTCCTCCATTGGTGGTGCTTAGTATTTTCCCTCCGGAGCTGCAAATGGTGCCATTATTGGCATCGGTAAAAAACGCAGAGGTCAAATCCCTGGTAGTACCGCTTACTTGTGCTGCCCAATCAGTTCCTCCATTAGAGGTTTTCAGTATAGTACCGTTGCGTCCTACCGCATATCCATCGTTTGCACTGGTAAAATGTACCGCCATTAAATCTGTGGTTGTGCCACTTGTTTGTGTTGTCCAGTCGGTACCGCCATTGATGGTTTTTAGGATAGTGCCGCTTACTCCTACTGCATAGCCAGTAGTGGAATTGACAAAATACACAGATAATAATATTTTGGTAGTTCCGGAAGCCAGACTTTCCCAAGAAGTTCCACCATTGGTGGTTTTTAAAATAAGTCCTCCCACACTCACAATATATCCGGTATTTACATCGGTAAAACATACCGACTTTAGATCATAATAAGGAAAAGGGCTTGTTTGCGATAACCATGACTCCCCGCCATTGGTAGTTTTAATGATTGTTCCACTATTTCCTACAGCGTATCCTATGTTGGTATCGCTAAAATATACATCATTCAAATTATTGGTTGTGCCACTATTTAATTGTAACCAATCGGATCCCGCGTTTGAAGTTTTCAGGATGGTGCCTAAGTCCCCAACCGTGTACCCGTTATTGGCATTAGCAAAGAAAACAGAATTTAATGTGTTTCCCTGAGGACGGGGGTTAAGCCACTCCCAAGCCTGAGAGAATAAAGATACCGGCAGAAAAGAGAGTAGAAAGCTTGTGACTATCATTCCTGCCATCCTTAATAAATTAGGTTTTAATAGTTGGATGATTTCCTTCCGAACAGACTTTGAACTTGCATGAAATAGTACTTGTTTCTGGGGGTCTTTGAGTAAACATAGGTGTTGCATAGTATTCTGTTTTTATGATTTGATATATATGGAAGGCATTGACAGATCTGCAATTTCAGAATCAATGCAGTCCCACTGGACTTTTTGCGGTTGAGTTACCCTAAAAGTTTTATTTACCTAGCACCGCAATGCTTTTTTTACCTGCCACCCAAATGTCCCCGTTATCGGTTTCGAAGATGGCCGTTAATTTGGAGGGTAAACCGTCTTTTTGGGTATATACGGTCCAGTTGGAGAAATCGTACTTATATACTTCACCGGTGCTCAGACTTATCCATATATTGCCCTTACTGTCGGTCATGATATCGGTAGCCTTTTTGGTATTGGGTGCCTGGTATTTTTTTTCAACAGATTGGTAATCGTTGCCATCGGAAACAGCCACACCGTATTTTCGTGCCAGCATCCAGGCATCGCTGTTCCTGTCGGTTACCAGATCGCCCCACGAGGTGAGGTCGGGACCGGCATAACCTGCAATAATGCCGGGAACCAGGGCAATGAGCATCAGGGGTGCTGAATAGGGACTGAAATAGCCGCTTCCGTACTTGAAGCTTTTCCAGTTTCCGTTGTCCAAACAGGCAAACTGACCTTCGATGCCGGCAATCCAGATTCTTCCTTGGGCATCCTGTGCAATCTGGCTCACGTGTTTGCATTTAGCGGCAGCCGTATGATCGGTCCACTTTGTGCCATCAAAGCTGGCAGCATTGCCCAGGTGCATGCCGGTCCAGATGTTGCCGTCCTTATCCTCAAAAACTGTTCTGATTGCCCTGCCGGTATGGCCATCCATGGTAACCGGTTCATAGGTGCCGTTTGTGTATTTTCCGGCCAGTCCTGAATTAAAGCCCTTGGCATGAAACAACCACAATGTTCCGTTTTTATCGTAAAGAGCATCTTTTACAAGATTGGCAGGTAATCCGTTGTTGTTATTTTTAACAGCCCATTGGCCATTGTCGCAAACTGCAAGTCCGTACATGGTAGCGGCATAGAGTTTTCCATCGGGACCTTCGAGCATTTCAAAAACACAGTAGGTACTGGCCTTATCAAGGGTTTCCAGGTTTTCCACCTGTTGTCCGTTAAATTTCACCAGGCACGACCGCGACAGCGATTCCCTGTTGAGAAACCATACATTGCCCTGTTTGTCCTCGTACATGTGGGTTACAAACTTGGCATCGGTAGGATAACTTTTCCACTGGGCGTTCATGCCAGCGCAAATGAAAGCCAGCATGAGCAGCATAACATTCTTTTTCATGATAATTGAAATTTGGTTCATATCAGACAATTCATTGAATGAGGTAATTTACCGGTACAATAATTCAATAAAAAAGTCTGATAAAGTGTGACGAATTGCTAAACGCCGGGAGAAAAACAGTAAACGCTGCGGATGAATTAGTCTTTGTTATTGCAGGTTATTGAAAAAATCCATGATCATGTCTCGTTTACGCTGCGAAACGGGAACGCTGGCGCCATCTTTCATGATGAGATAGCCGCCGTCGGATTTAATGAATTTATCGATATAATTGAGGTTAACCAGGTGTGATTTGTGTACACGAATAAAGCCTGAGTCAGCCAGTAGTTCGTCATAATCCTTAAGCACGCTGGAGACCATTATTTTGCGGTTGTCTTTCAGGTAAAACAGGGTGTACGAGTTATCTGATTCGCACCGGATGATATCCTGCAGATCGACGACATATATGCTGTCAAATGTTTTCAACACAATTTTCCGGAGTTTATCGGAGAAATCCCGCACGTTCGACAACAGGGCCTTCAACTTCAGGTTGTTCGTTTCATGCTCTATCTGTTCTCTGGCCTTGTTAACAGCGTTAATCAGCTCATTCGGGTCAATGGGTTTGACCAGGTAGTCCAGGGCACTGAATTTAATGGCTTTGATGGCATATTCTTCGAATGCAGTGATGAAAATGACCTTAAAATCGATTTCATCCAGCCTGCTTAACATATCAAAGGCGGTGCCATCGGGCAGGTTAATATCGGAAAGTACCAGTGCCGGTTTTACATTGGTTAGCAGGGTAACGGCCGATTCCACGTTAGTTGCCGTGCCAGCAATTTCGGCCGTAGGGCAATACTGTTCGATGATGCCGCGGATGAAACCCAGCGATTTCTCCTCGTCTTCGATGATGGTAATTTTCAGCATCTGTGAATACTTGGTTGTTTCAAAGATAATCAGAATGCCCGCTTAAAAAAGGAATTATTATTATAAAACATAGTATATTGAGTCACTTTTAATATCCATTGTGTTTACAATTGGTTGCAATATGAATAAGTTATTGTTGATTATTTCATTGATCATCTGCGGAAATGATGCATTTGCGGCTGAAACCGACAGTCTGCTGCATGTCCTTCGCAAAGCCGGTGACAAAGACAAACTGGCTGTTTATGAGGAACTCTGTGTGTTGTATTATTGGGTTGACCTGGATTCAGCCGGCTATTTTGCCTCTAAAAAAATGGAATTGGCCTCCAGGCTTAAGAATGTCAGGGAACAGGCCATTGCCGGCAAATTGCTTGGCAATGTGCATTACTTTAAAGGCGATTATTCCATGGCCATTGATCATTATAATCATGCACGAATACTGGCAGAGAAGGTGGATGACCAGGAAATAATGGCCGGTGTGATGAATAACATGGGCAATGTTTACCGGAACACCGGCGAATATCAGAAAGCTGTAGATTACTACACCCGGGTGCTTGCGATTGATTCGTTACAGCAAAACCTGGCGGGTATCGGAAGTTCGCT
>JAFGVG010000059.1 GCA_016938095.1 Bacteroidales bacterium | reverse complement strand
CATGTCGTTTATACGCAATTCGCCTTTATCACCCGCCTGATTGCATGAAAAGGCAAGTGCTATCAACATCCATCCAAAAAATGATCGCATTCGCATTGGTTTTGTTTTTTTATGTTAGAAAAAGAATGTTTGGAAAAAGCTGTTAGCTATTGGCTTTTGGCTTTTGGCTAATGGCTAATTGCTAATAGCTAATGGCGGATCACCTCCTGTACTTCTCCGCCCTTCCGTCCTGAATAGGGCCGCTCCAGTTCAGTCCGAAGCCAAAATCGTAGGTATTGCCCTCCGAATCGGTATGGCAGGTCATATCAAAGGAAACATCCTCGAACTGTTGTTCTACCGTTTTCATGTCGGCAGGCATCTGGAAAGGTAACAGTCCCGAAGGTTCAGCCATTCCGGTAATGATTTCAAGGATGGCCTGGTCCTGTATGCCAAAGGTAACCAGTATGGCATCGGCATCTTTCTCAAGTTCACTGAAAACCATCGGATTCGACACATCAACCGTAACAATAACCGGTTTGCCGGGCATGGCTTTCCGGGTGTCAAGCACCATGTTCAGATCAGTTTGGTTGACAGCCTTTACCGTTTTGTTTTTAAAAGTGCGGTTGGTGAATTTCTCCAGCGGATCACCACCTGCAATACTGGGATCACGGGCATCGACAGCTTTATAAGGGCCATACTGCAGGCTGATGGGCAGGTAGCCATTTCCGCCTTTTTTAGCATCGGCCGGATCATATCCGCCACCGGAAGCAGGGCTGGTAATGCATACCAGGGCAATATCAGCTTCGGTCGGATTGTCGGTTACCGTATAATACTTTTTAACCACTTCAATATTAACAGGATATTCGAGCTTTTCGGGTGTTTCCATACCGAAGAAATTGCGTGATGCCGGTGTATATTTTTTGGGTACGTAGACTTTCAGGTTCTTTTGCAGGGGCAGCGCCTTATTTTTGTTTTTAAGCATCACCACCGACTTAAGTTGTGCCTCATAACCCGCCTTCATAAATTCGGGGTTGCCCACCATGTTTTTGGTATGTTCAGCATCGAGGTAAGGATTCTCGAACAGGCCTACCCTGAAAATGTTTTTCAACAGCCTGATGGCCGATGCTTCAAAACGTTTGCGCATGAATTCTTCGCCATGCTCATTAACGCCCATTTCGTAAGCTTCAACCACAGGACCCATGTCGTTGTTACCACCAAACTGGTCCATACCGGCCATCAGCGCTTTATAATGGCGTTCGGCAACTGTTAACGACTCAACACCATGCGGGGTAGTGCCAAAGCTGTTCACAGCAGGGTTATCGCGGGTTACGCCCCAGTCGGTGCAAGCAACGCCGTCAAAGCCATACTTGCCACGCAACAGGTCGTTGATGAGATAAGCGCTGTAAGCGTTGCCCACATTCTCGTTATTAACCGTATCGATGTTGAACGAAATAGTGTAATAGGGCATTACAGCCGAAGCCATACCGGTAGATCCCTGTAATTTGAAAGCACCTTCGATGAAGGGCATCAGGTGATCGGCCAGGTTATTACCCGGGTAAACGGCATATTTGCCATAGGCAAAGTGTGCGTCGCGCCCGCCTTCTTCGGGACCACCACCCGGCCAGTGCTTGATCATAGCATTGACGCTGGTATAACCCCACCCCCCGGTGATTTCCTGATCACCAGCAGAGGTTTGAAATCCATCGACATATGCACGGGCCATGTCGGTACTTAATTCGGGACTTTCGCCAAAAGTGCCGCTAAACCTGGCCCAGCGTGGCTCGGTTCCCAGGTCTATCTGCGGCGAAAGGGCTGTGCTAATCCCCAAAGCCCGGTATTCCTGCGAGGCAATGTGCCCGAACTGCCTTACCAGTTCGGGATCGAATGTAGCAGCCATACCCAGCGAATTCGGCCAAAGCGAGATCTGACCTGCAGAACCTACGTTGAATTCGGCTGTTGAAGTGGCTTGGTGCCGGGGATCGGAACTGTTGTTAGCCGGAATTCCCAATCCAATGCTCTCACAAAGCGCCTGTACCTTGTTATTCCACAAAGCCGCCACTTCGGGATTCTCTACCCTGGTTACCAGCACATGCCTGAGATTGTCTTCGGTAAGGAATTTTACCTGCTGATCGGTCAGGTCATAAGGTTTAGCGCCACTTTCGGCATAGGGTTTACCATTGTAAGTAGCCGCACCAAAACGGGTTGCTGCTGCAGGTATAGCCTGATGACCGCTGTATAACATAAGGCCTGCAATCTGTTCAATGGTCATTTTGGCTGCCAGATCGCGGGCACGTGCGTCTGCCGGTAAGCGCCAGTCCTCGTATGCGTCGAGTTCCCCGTTTTTGTTCAGGTCCTTGAAAGCGGAACCATCGGCGACGATAAGCTTTACCCCCGATGTGGTATCATAGGCAAGTGTTTGTCCACCTTTGTTGGTGACAATGGATATGCTGCCCTGCGTGCTTTCGCTCCATTTCTTACATCCTGTCAGCATCAATGCCGGCAAAACCAGCATAACCAGGCAAACCTGCAGTTTATTCATGATATTGTGTTTTATAGTTAGGCATTATTCTTCAAATGTATAAAAAAGTATCCGTACTGATACATTGCCGGGAAACCTGACAATTATCAGTTGTATGCATTGAACTATGGCACATTTTATGCAGTCTGCCACAGTTGTGTTATTTTTTTCTGAGAAATAACGGGATAATTTATTAAATTTAATGAAAAAACTACCATGAAATCGATCAAATCCTTATTTTTATTGACGTT
>JAFGVG010000398.1 GCA_016938095.1 Bacteroidales bacterium | reverse complement strand
TTCTTTCTTCTTTTTTCTTCCCGCTTTTTCATACCTTCGTGCAGCAATTTTAGAATAAGCAGTATGACCATCAGCGGTTTTACAATGGGGAAAAATGCCCGTAAGCTCTACTATCCGGTGAAGCAATCGGTGATGAGTATTCTTCCCATTGTGGATGAATTTATTGTGGTGTTGGGTGATAGTGATGCCGATGATACCACACGTGCCGAAATAGAATCGATAGGCAACCCGAAGATAAAAATTATCGATACGGTGTGGGATATTGAAAAATATCCCCGCGGCATGGAGCATGCGCACCAAACCGATATTGCCAAATCGCACTGCAAGGGCGACTGGCTTTTTTACTTACAGTCCGATGAGGTGATCCACGAAGATGACCTGCCCGTGATCAGGTCACGTTGTGAAACCTTGTTGAATGACCACGAAGTGGAAGGATTGTTGTTTAATTATATCCATTTCTGGGGCGATTATAATCATATTCAGGATGGCCACTGCTGGTACCGCAAGGAAATCCGCATTGTCCGTAACCGGTCCGACATTCATTCGTGGGTGTCGGCACAAAGCTTCAGGCGCATACCCGATTTTGACGGATTGCATTACCGGCAGGTTGAAAATACCTTTAAACTGAAAGTCGCAGATGTTAAAGCCCGCGTATTTCATTACGGGTGGGTAAGGCCTCCACAACTCATGAACAAGAAGATAAAAGCTTTCAATATCAATCACAAGGGTGAAAAGGTGGTGAGTGATATGGAAAAGCAGGATGGTTTCAAGGGCAATTTCGATTATGGGAACCTGAACAAAATAACCATGTTCAAAGGCTCCCATCCTGCCGTGATGAAAGATTGGATGGCACAGTTCAATTGGGCCGATGATCTGCGGTATGCCGGTCCCCGCCGGAGTCTTAATAAAATGGTAAGTAAGCACGATCGGTTAAAGTATGTGATAATCAGCTGGATTGAGAAATACCTGCTGTTTGGTAAAAGGCTCGGTGAGCCCAGGAATTACCTATTGCTTAGGCGATAGTGGTTTTATTTTGAACGCGTTTTCGAATTATTGAACATATCTATTCTCATGAAAGAATTTTTCAGGTTGTTGCAAACCTACATACCCCCTTACAAAAAGTATCTTTATCTTAATTTTCTGTATCATTTTCTAAGCGCTGTCTTTGGGGTGTTTTCGATGATCAGCATGATACCCGTGTTGCGTATCCTGTTTGGCCTCGAAGAAAAGGTTTATGGCTATGTTAGTCTGAGGGGTTCGATGGATAACCTGACCACATTCAGTGATGCCTTAAAACATAATGTATACTGCTATATAACGGAGATCGGAGCGGTCAACGGATTGATCCTGATTGGTATTTTCCTGCTGCTGATGGTATTGTTGAAGGTGGGCTTTTCATACCTGGGCAGTTATTCGATAATCACCCTCAGAACATCGGTGATACGCGACATACGCGATAAAATTTACAAAAAGACGGTTTCATTGCCCATTGGCTTTTTCTCTGAAGAAAAGAAAGGCGACATAATGGCCCGTATTACCGGCGATGTCACCGAGGTAGAGGTTTCCATCATGAGTTCCCTGGACATGTTCTTTAAAAATCCGCCGATCATTATCGTATCGCTGGTCACCATGTTCATCATGAGCTGGCAGCTGACCATATTTGTGCTGGTGTTGTTCCCTGTTACGGGAGCACTTATTGGGCGTATCGGTCGGTCACTTAAAAAAAGCTCCATGAAAGGGCAAAATAAGATGGGCGAATTGCTTAGTACCATTGAGGAAACGCTGGGTGGCCTGCGTATCATTAAGGGTTTCAATGCTGAGCAAAAGGTATACCAGCGCTTTCAACGTGAGAACGATGATTACCGCAAGATCATGAGTCGCCTGCTGCGCCGTCGTTACCTGGCTCATCCGCTCAGCGAGTTCCTGGGAACGACTATCATTATCATTGTTATGTGGTTTGGCGGTTTTCTTATTCTTAATCAGTCGAGTTCCCTCGAACCCGAACAGTTTATTGTGTACCTGGCGGTGTTTTACAGCATTATCAACCCTATTAAGGCATTTTCGCAGGAATATTACAGCATTCAAAAGGGACTTGCCTCTATGGAACGCATCAACCGCATTTTGCACGTGGAAAACAATATTAAAGATAAGCCCGATGCATTATCGATAAGCACTTTCAATGACTCTATCGAATATCGGAATGTATATTTTAAATACCAGACCGATTACGTTTTGCAGGATATCAATATTACCCTGAAGAAAGGAAAAACCATTGCACTGGTCGGTCACTCGGGTTCGGGTAAATCGACCCTGGTGGATATGCTTCCCCGGTTTTACGATGTGGAAAGGGGTCAGGTGCTCATTGACGGCAAAGACATCAGAGATTACAAAGTGTCCGATTTGCGCAGCCTGATGGGCATTGTTAACCAGGATCCGATATTGTTCAACGATACTTTTTTCAATAACATCACCTTTGGCGTGGACAGTGCCACCGAGGAGGAAGTTATTGCGGCTGCACGTGTGGCCAATGCGCACGAGTTTATCGATAACACTGAGCAGGGGTATTACAGCATGGTTGGCGACAGAGGAGGTAAGTTATCTGGCGGACAGCGCCAGCGCATCAGCATTGCCAGGGCTGTACTTAAAAATCCCCCGATTCTTATTCTCGATGAGGCAACATCGGCCCTCGACACCGAATCGGAGAAACTGGTGCAGGATGCGCTGACACACCTTATGGAAAACCGCACTTCAATTGTTATTGCACACCGGTTATCGACCATACTGCATGCCGATGAGATTTTTGTAATGAATGGCGGAGCCGTTGTTGAACGTGGAACGCACGAAGAACTGCTGGCCATGAACGGTGAGTATACCAAATTCTACAACATGCAGTTCCTGAATAGCTAAGAACGCTGTTCAGGGGCGGGTTTATTTTTCAGACAGTCTCAGATAATTTTCAAAAACAAATTGCTGAAGCGACCTTGCTGTTTCTATATGGGAACTGTCGGTTTTGCCATAGGCGAAACTCAGATCGTTTGTTATAAAGTCATAGCCAAAACCGCTTGTATCGGTTATCATGGCAATCCCGTTTTTAATGGAGTAAAAGGCAAAGGACTGCGACGAGGGTGAGAGCAGGTCTTTTCCCAGCACATACTCCCCGGTGCTGATGCCGAGCTGATTGAGCAGGGTAATAGCCAGGTCGGCCTGGGAGCCTGTTTTCGTGACAACGCTGTCGTTGGTTAGGGCTCCTCCGACCCATAGAATGGGGATATGATGCTTACGCGGTTCAAAAATATCGTCAAACTGGGGCAGGCGGGTGCCATGGTCGGCTACCATAATAACCAGTGTACTGTCCCAAACCGGACTTTCGCGCAGTTTATGTACGAAATCACCCAGGCAACTGTCGGCATACCAGGCAGCACTGTAAAACCTGTCGATTAGTGATTGGCTTCCGAACTTTGGTTTTCCGGGAACCTCATAAGGTTCGTGGTTCGATAAGGTGAGCATTACCTTGAGCCAGTTGCCCGTATCGGCCTGTACATCCTTCAGAAACTGCTCAAATGATATGTGGTCGGGGACGCCCCATTTTCCTGTCCGGTTTTCGGCT
>JAFGVG010000058.1 GCA_016938095.1 Bacteroidales bacterium | reverse complement strand
TGGCCGTGCGCACCGAATCCATGGCCGTGTTGCCACCACCAATAACGGCAACGTTCTTACCATGCAGCACCGGAGTGTCATAATCGCCACGGGCAGCTCCCATCAGGTTAACCCTGGTCAGGTATTCATTCGACGAAAGTATGCCGTTGTAATTCTCCCCGGGGATATTCATAAAATTAGGCAGTCCGGCACCGCTACCCACAAAAAAGGCTCGAAATCCATCGTCTTGCAGATCATCGAAAGTAAGCGTCCTGCCGGCAATGATGTTTTTCACGAATTTAACCCCCATTTTTCTCAGGTTATCGATCTCCAGGTCGATTATGCTGTTGGGTAGCCTGAACTCAGGTATGCCATATTTCAATACACCGCCAAACGCATGCAACGCCTCAAAAATGGTAACATCGTAACCCAGTTTCACCAGGTCGCCGGCCGCAGCTAACCCTGCGGGTCCAGAGCCTATTACTGCCACTTTCATATGGTTGGATGCAGCCACTTCAGGAAGAGAACTTTTTCCCGAATTATTTTCGTAATCAGCTACAAATCGCTCGAGATAGCCAATGGCAACCGGCTCCTTTTTCATTTTAACGGCATAAATGCATTTCGCTTCACACTGCGCTTCCTGGGGACAAACCCTGCCGCAGATCGACGGAAATACATTGTTTTCCTTGATGGAAGCAGCAGCTTTCAGAAACTCCCCGGCTTCGATATGCTTAATGAAAGTGGGAATATCAACGTTAACAGGGCATCCCTTTATACACTGGGGATCGGGACAATCGAGACAACGCCTGGCTTCCTGAATGGCCATTTCGGCCGTAATACCCATGTTGACCTCAATATTGCCTTTGATCCGCTCACCGGGTTCCACTTCGGGCATTTTTACCCTTTCTATTGCTGCACGATCCTTTGCCGGAATCTGCTTTTTCAATTCCTTTCGCCATTCCTGTTCTCGCGATGAAATGGCATTGTTAACAGCGCTTTCCATTTTATTATCTTATGCTTGCTGATCCAGTTTCCTGTTTAAATCACTCACCTCCTCGGATTTGTATCCGCCCAGCCGCATCAGCAGTTCGTCGAAATCTACATCGTATGCATTGAATTCAGGTCCGTCGACACAGACGAATTTCACCTGACCACCCACGCTGACCCTGCAGGCTCCGCACATACCCGTTCCATCGACCATTATGGCATTCAGACTGGCCATGGAGGGCACATTGTACTTTTTGGCTACCTGTGTGGTAAATTTCATCATAATGGCAGGACCAATGGATACATTCAGATCAACATGCTGTGTTTTGAAAACCTCCTCCATACCAGCTGTAATTAATCCTTTAATACCATAGCTCCCGTCATCGGTCATGATAATTACCTCATCGGAATGTTGTCTGATCTCTTTCTCAAGAATGACCAACTCTTTGGTCTTTGCAGCAATAATACTGATAACCCGGTTACCGGCATTGTGCATGGCCTCAACAATGGGCAACAGCGGGGCAACGCCCACACCGCCTCCGGTACACAATACCGTGCCAACCTTTTCGATATGAGTGGGATTACCCAGCGGGCCTACCACGTCGGTCACCTCATCTCCAACATTCAGCGATGCGACCTTATGACTGGTAACACCAACTTTTTGGATAATAAGTGTTATGGTTCCCTTTTCTATATCCGACTTGGCAATGGTAAGGGGAATGCGTTCGCCTTTGGTTCCAACTTTGATGATCACAAAGTGACCGGCCTTTCTCTTCCGGGCAATCAGGGGCGTCTCAATTTCAAGTTCGACCACATTCGGTGAAAGAAAGGTCTTTGAAATAATTTTATTCATCAATGAAGTTTTCAAACATTAAATCAGGAAAATCACGGGCCGAAAATAAAGCAAAACAGGCCTTGTTTGACGATCAGGTATAAAAATACGTAAATCGCCTAAGCAAAAACCACATTTAATCTGGTCGCAAAAATAGCAATTTATGCGAGAATATTTACTGGTTGCTGGGTGCTGTTGATTCTTCAGCGTTCGGTGTTCCTTGTTCGGTGTTCGGTGTTCGGTGTTCGTATTTGAATGTTTGATAAGGTATTAAATAATGAAGGAATGAAGGAATGAAAAAATGAAAATGAAGAAATAGGGTGCTTAATGCCAGGCTGACCTGAAAGGGTCGATAGACCTTCCTGCCTCTTCCAGACCCTTACATGGCAGACAGGCTTAGCATGACAAGCCCATCTCGTTAATCCATTGCCACTGTTTGGATGCTGAGCGGAGTCGAAGCACTGGTGCTGCCACTTTCCCGTTTCCTGGTTCTTGGCTCTTGGTTCTTGGCTCTTGGTTCTTGGTTCTTGGCTCTTGGTTCTTGGCTCTTGGTTCTTGGCTCTTGGTTCTTGGCTCTTGGTTCTTGGTTCTTGGTTCTAATCCTCCTACAAATTAAACCCCGAAAGCTCCACCACAGGCTTTTCGCCCCTTGTGTCCTCGTACTTAAGGGTGGTGGTAATTTGCTTTTCCTCACCCGGCATAAGTGATATATAATTATCGCTGAAAAATACAGGAAGCATCCGTTTGCCGGTGGTTTTGCCCACTACCTTAAGCCGCAACATCAGGGCCGGGTGGTTGGAACCATTCTTCAGTGTTGTGGTAAGCTTATAGCCGTCAGCCGTTCTCGCTGCCGAAGTGTTCTGCCTGACATCAGCCTCCGGCATCTGGCGAAGCGCCCTGAAGTTGCCATCCTCACGACCTTTCCAGTAGAAATTATCAGAAATAACCTTTCCGCCTTCGGTCAGGCTAAGCTTAATAAAGTGCACTTCCGACAGGTTTTCGGGAAACTCAAGCCTGAAACAGGTTACCGTTGAATCCTCGCCGCAGTCGAGTTTCGTTTCCTTCTCCCAAACTACCTTACCATCCATGTTCACCAGCAATGCCTTTGCAGTGATATTGCTGCGGTCGCCTGCATGGTAATTCACCACTTCAATGTCGTGGAAAACAGGATTCCATTGAATGTGTATGGGTTCACTGGCCTTTTTGCAGCCAAAGTATGCCGCCGTTGGGTCAAAGTAATAATCATACGTTTGCCATACCATCGAAGGCCAGGCTGGATGGCTCATCCACAACAGCATCCCCTGGCGGTGCATGCTGCGGCCTTCGAATATGGCCCTGTAGCCATCGTAATTGATCCATTGTGCCAGTTCGGTAAACTCCTTCACATCTTTCGATGGGCCAAATGCCTTTTCGATGATCTCGTTGAACGATGCCGCTGCCTGGGCGCCTTCGAGACAGTAATCGTGAATTCCCCACTGACTGTTCTGCGGCCACAAGGCATTTTCAGGGAGCGTTTGCAGCATGCTTTCGTAGGTCATAACATTGGGCATGCCCCTTTCGCTGTGGAACTTGTTGAAACCATAAAGCAGGTAATAGTCCCTTGGCGGCAGGGCGCGATACGGGCCACCGCCACTGACAACACCTTCGGACGAATGTGAAGTGTAATGCAAATCGGGATGCTGTTGTGCTATTAAAGACCTTAAGGCTGTGTCGAGCACCTGTGGCGGATTGCCCTCGTTCCGTCCACAATACAAGCCAATGGACGGGTGATTGCGGATACGTTTCACCATGTCGCCGGCATTGCGCATAAACATTTCAGGATCGTTCGGATTAGGGCCATCGGCCGGATTGGCCAGCCAGAAATCCTGCCAAACCATTATACCATGCCGGTCGCAGGCTTCGTAAAACTCATCGTCGCCGGTCTGTCCCACCCAGTTGCGGATCATGGTAAAATTCATATCGGCATGGTAAGCTACGGCAATATCGTATTCCCTGCCTCGGTAGTTAAGGTTCGATTCGGGGAATCCCCAGTTACCGCCACGTCCGATGAAACGACGACCGTTAATGTACATATTGAGTATGCCATTGTCTTCGGTAAAGGCCATTTCGCGGACACCCGACATAAACCGCTGACTGTCTGATACCTTGCCCCCGGCAGTTTTAAAGTTAAGTTGCACTTGATACAGGTAAGGCGCACCATAACCTTTGGGCCACCACAATTTGGGATTCTTTATATGAAGAGCGGGATGGGTGGTGGCATCGAGTTTTACCACCTTCGATTCCCCGGCTTTCAGTTCAACCAGTTGTTCAAAAGCAATATCGCCATAGCTTCCGGTAAGTATGCCTGACTGATCGGTTGAACCGTGGTTTTTAACCCTAACCTTAACATGAATATCAGCTTCTGTTGTATCCGGCAAGTTCAGGTCGGCATACACAAAGGGTGCTTCGAGGGTAACTTCACCTGTAGCCTGTAGAAAAACATCATTCCAGATACCAATATTTCTTCCCCTGATGGTGGGTATCCAGTCCCATCCAATGGATGCATGGTAAGTTGGGTTGTCGGCACCCAGCACACCTCCGTTTTTGTCGGGACTCAGGGCGGTTTGTTCTTTGACCACGCCAATATTGTCGTTTTTATGGATCAGCACAGCAATGGCATTCTTCTCACCTTTTTTCACCAGGCTGGTTACATCAAACACACCTCTGATGAAAGCGCCTTCGATTTTCCCAACCCCTATGCCATTAACATATACATCAGCCTTCCAGTTAATTCCGTCGAAATTCAGCAACATACGGTCGTCGGCAAAATCGGCCGGAACCATGAATTCGTTTCGATACCAGAAATCGGCATTGAAAAACGATTCAGAAATCATCAGCTGATTATCGCCAAAATTAGGATCGGGCAAAGCACCGGCATTCCGGTAACTTGTCAGCACCGTACCGGGAACGGTAGCTGTCACCCAGCTATCAGATACAAATCCGGGTGTTGATATGGCTTCACCGGCATCGTTCACACCGGTTACACGCTGAATTTTCCACGCACCGCCGATCAGCGGCATTTTGTTTTCCGCTATGGCAGGAGAAGGTTTCGGACGGGGGACCAAACCACCCTTGCCCATCACTTCGAGTTCGCTGAGCACATAACCGCCTTCCGAAGCGGCTTTGCTCATCAGCACTCTTACGTACCTGCCTTTGGCCTGTTTATCCAACGCTATCCTGTCGGTCAGCTCATTGCCTCCGGGCAGTTCAGTCAACGTTTTCCAGTTTTGGGCGTCAGTAGAAACCTGTACATATCCGCTTACAGCTTTATGCAACCAATGTAGTTTCACTGTGTCGAAAGCGCTCTCCGTTCCGAGGTCGACATAAACCCATTCTTCGGCACTGCCTGCACTCATCCATGCGCTGTTGAAAACGTGCGAAGGAACCATTTTAAGCTTACTGCCGGCCAGGAAAAAGTCGAGGTCACCAAAGCGCCACGACTCTGCACAAGGGGTTGAAAGGGTAATCCGGTAATATTTGTAAGACACGGGGGCCGAAAATTCAAAGGCTTGCTGAATCATCCGCTGGGGACGGGGTATGCTAAAGTTAAAACTGAAAGATGGTTTGGGTGCTGTGGAATCATCGCCGTATGGGCCCGTCAGGAATGAATTGACAGGCGGGCGCTTGGCAGCATCCTTGCCTTTCTTGTTCATCTCTGCCATCATCCTGGCGTATGGGTTGGGTCTTTCCATTCCGGGTAGTCCGGAGCCCTTCAGTTCTTTTAATGTTGTCCATTGACTGCCGTCATTCGAGGCCTGACAGGTAATTGTCCAGCCTGCAGGTTTTGTGTCATCATACTGCATGCTTCCGTTGATCCATATTTTGTCAACAGATGGGGCATTGTCATTACTGTAAGCATATTGAATAAAAATTTCGCTTCCCTGGAGGGTCATATCGGTAATGCTGTTGTCGTCGAGCAGCCATTCCCTTTCGTTTTTGGGTATTTCGCCCAGGTGGGTGGACATAGATATGGTAACCGGCATGGTTTTGCTGAGTATGCCGTCGGTGATCAGCTGTGCAGTGAGGTTGTAATCGTATGAGGAGGAATGAAAGGTAGGACGAAGCAGGGCAATGTTGCGGTAATTTTCGTTATCGGGCACCAGCACAGGTGAGAAATCTTCGGATAGTCGTCCCGGATATACACCAATACCGCGGGTAAACCCGTTTTCTTCGGGCCTGCAACCCTGGAATATCGCCACGCATGCGGCCATGGCTAACAGCAGAACAAATGTTTTCTTCATATCGTTGGAGCATTAATTTTTCAAAAACCGGACCAACGAAAGTAATGGAATCAGCTTGATTATCCAAGCGGTAATTCGTGTCCGTCCATATAGTCCGTTTTACGACAGGTCCGACTCAGGTTATGCCGAACCAGGGTACTGTTACTTTCTCGCAAATCTTTTCTCGCAGATTTTCGCAGATTTAGCTGATTTCCGCAGATCTTCTCACGCAGAACTTTCTACCAGATTTTCGCAGGCCTACATGAAATTCTTCAATGATCTGCGTGATCTGCCAAATCTGCGCCCATCTGCGAGAAATTCTTCAATAATCTGCGAGAAAGGATTTGCGAGAAACTTACTACAAGTCATACATCGACAGGCCTGCCTGCCGGAGCTTTAGCGCAGGCAGGCTCAGCATGACAATTGCATAGTGTTACTCATTTAACGAATGTCACCCTGAGCTTGTCGAAGGGTGAAACCTTGTAAACGGAGTTACCCCCAGCACTGACAGCAGTTTGTAACTACGCTCTTTCCTAAGTTCCCTTTTTATAAAGTCTCCGGTCTTCCATGTCAGGCGACGGCCCTTATCAAATGCTTTTCTATGGATTCGTCTGCCAATGAATGTCTTTTGCTGTCACTTACGGCATCATATTCCTGAACAAGTTCGGAAATAACCTCTGCTACATGAAGCAGTTTGTCAATCCTGTATGCATTTGAACCTGCAAATGCAAATCCTGCCGACATAATACCCTGTGAGGCATTATGCAAGGCCTGGGCAATACAATAAGGGGCCGTACGGAAATTGCAGGAGTTCAAACAATGCCAGGCACACTTAAACGGCCGGGTATTGCCCTGCATAATTTGTTCAACATAGTGGTTTTTTATTACCCTGCCCGGCAATCCCACCGGACTTTTAATAATAACCATATCCTCCTTTTTGGATGCCAGATAACTCTCCTTGAAGGCCATGGAAGCATCACATTCATAGGTAGTGACAAACCTGGTTCCCAGCTTAACGGCCTTTGCTCCGGCCTGCATAATGTCGTAAAT
>JAFGVG010000397.1 GCA_016938095.1 Bacteroidales bacterium | reverse complement strand
TTGATATAAGCCTGTAATTGCGAGGCCAGCAATTCGCCCAGCTGATAATTATGATAATAACAGGGATACAGGGCGACATGTATCTTAGATGCCCAGTCGGCATTATTCCTGCCTTCAGGCATTTTCAGCAGTTGATACTTTTCTGCCAGTTCCCACCACAACTTGTTCAGGTCCTGATCGGGGTTAGCATACATGCTTTTTTCAAAGCGGAACATTACCTGGCACCAGCGGCTGAAAACCAGCTGTTCGAGTCTCAGACTGTTGCGCACATCTTTCCGTATCTTTTCGGCTTCTTCGGCGCTGATACCAACGTTATCGCGCAGCCAATAAGGATTCGATGCAAGCCGGCCAAATATCATGGCAATGGCCTCGGTGGTAAAGGTATGTGCCGGTGTGCGCAGAAAATAAGGCAGACTCATATCGATATTCTGATCGTACACCCCGTGACCCAGCTCATGCAACATGGTATTCATCCACTGGGTATTGGGCTGCACATTGCACACCACGCGTACATCGCCCGAACGATCTATATGCGTGCAAAAAGCATGCTGATACTTTCCTTCGCGCTCATACAAATCGCTTCGCGAAAGGATATCTGTAACATCAAGGCCAATTCCGGCATAAAAGTCTTTCGACAGTTGCACCACATCCTTACTGGCATAGTAACTGTCGGTATTGACCTCATAAATAACAGGAGCTTCCTGGAAAAAGCGGTTCTGGTAATGCCAGGGCATCAAAGCCTCCGCGGCAATATTGTATTTCTTCGACAATACGGCGTCGATTTCGGCCTTGAGGGCTATAAAGGCAGGCCGGGTAAGCGAATCGAGCTCATTGAAAAGATTTTCTATCTGCTGCGGATCCTGATCCGACAGTCTGAGTGACATATCGTGGTAATTGGCAAAGCCCAGTTCCCTTGCAATTTCGTTGCGTGTTTTCACCAGGGCAATCACTTCAGCGGCAACCGAATCACCTATTTGCTTGCTGGCCATCCAGTTCTTCTTCAGCTCACGGCTGTCGGCTGAGGTTTTGAGAATGGCTTCGAGTTGGTTATCGGTAAGCGTTTTGCCATCCACAACCGCCCTGAAGGAAGCATATTTCTGCTCAAGCTTTGTCTGGGCTTTGATCAGGGTTTCCATTTTTTGTTCGTCAACCTGGTTTGCTAAAAAAGCATTATAAATAATGTTCATCTGCCGCACCAGCAGGGAGTCTTTAACCTCACCCGATTCGCGTATGGCCTTTAACCTGGCAAAAGCTTGCTTATCAGCGTATATCTTCGAAAGTTTTATGCTTAATTCACTTGCCTTTTCATATTCTTCATCCTTACCGGTGACGGCCGCATTGAAATTGGCAAGTGCTGCGCCGGCCTCAATGGGTTTAACCTGTGTTTCAAGACTGTCGATAAATACCTGTAGTTCCTGTTCCATTTTTGTGTTTTGACGGTTACAACCTGCTATAAGGGTTACAACCAGCGAAATTATCATTACTTTCTTCATGGTATAAGGATATCGTTAATTTTTAAAAGTATTTAACACCTGCCATTTTGGCGTTTTGTTCCCAATGATGTAATTTGGCAGGCTATTTGAGGTGAGAAAAGTAGTAATTTAAAGCTAAAAAACAAATGATAGGAATAGGTCAATTGATAATATTGGGTGTGTTTATGCTGCTCAGCTGGATTGTTGGAGCACAGCTGAAGGCCAGGTTCAAAAAGTACTCGCAAATCCCTGTGAATTATGGTATGACAGGCAAGGATGTTGCAGAAAAGATGCTTCGTGAGAATGGAATCAACGATGTATCTGTAATTTCGGTGCAGGGCGAACTCAGCGATCATTATAATCCGGTTAACAAAACCGTTAACCTGAGCCACGATGTGTACTTTGGGAAAAGCGTTTCGGCTGCTGCTGTTGCTGCGCACGAATGCGGTCATGCCATTCAGCATGCCGAAGCATATGCTCCGCTTAAAATGCGTTCATCTCTGGTTCCCCTGCAGAATATCACCAGCAAAGTGATGAATTTCATATTTATAGCCATGTTTTTGGGCGCCTTCATGTTCCAAAGCATTTTCAGTTTTGAATTGGCCATATCGATAATCATTGCCTGTTATGCGGTTTTCACGCTGTTTGCCTTTATCACGTTGCCCGTTGAAATCAACGCAAGCAAGCGTGCGATAGCCTGGCTTAACAATTCCAATGTTACCGGTTACGACACAGCCCCGCAGGCAAAAGATGCCCTCAAATGGGCTGCCTATACCTATGTGGTTGCCGCCTTGTCGTCGCTGGCCATGCTGCTGTATTACATTTTTTTGTTGCTGGGACGCAGGGATTAACAAACACTGTTACAATGCAGCTTACCAGGTGCCCGGCATTTAAGTCGGGCACTTGTTGTTTATACCAGGTGTTTTTTGTAAATTGGCTTATTGCATTATGCATCTTACATTCAATGAACCAAACTATTTGAACCATGGAAATTATTGTTACCTTATTGATTGGAGCAGTTGCCGGATGGCTTGGCAGCCTTATTTACAGAGGCAGCGGACTTGGCCTGCTTGGAAATGTCATTGTCGGAATCCTTGGAGGGGTTGTCGGCTACTGGCTGATGGGAAAACTTAATATAAGCCTGGGCAACAGTTGGATCAGTGTTATCCTTACCAGCGCCATTGGTGCCATTATTATCCTCTTCCTGTTTAACCTGATTTTCAGAAAAAAATAAAGCCATCCGGAGGATCTCTGCGGTGCGTGACCCTGCCTCAGACAACAGTCTGCTGGCATTTTTTATCGATTGCTCCAGCGTCATGGGCTTGTCAGTAATGGGGATGACTGCAGAAAACCCAGCTTCGTGGAGTGTTTCGTCCATTGCTTCAATTGCTCCGGTAAATGCCAGTACCGGCTTGCCGTACCTCGACGCCAGCCGAGCAATACCTGCCGGTGTTTTGCCATAAGCTGTCTGTGTATCTATCTTTCCTTCGCCGGTTACCACCAGGTCGGCCCACCTGATCCATTTTTCAAGGTCGACAAGTTGACTCACCAGGTTGAAACCAGGCATCAACTCACCTCCAAGAAATGCTGCCATTCCGGCTCCCATACCTCCTGCGGCACCTCCACCCTTGAGGTTGACAATGCTTATTCCCAACTCCTCCTTTATCACCCGGGACAAATGTAACAGGTTATCATCCAGCGTCCTTACCATGGAAGGTTTGGCCCCCTTTTGCGGACCAAATACCCTGGCGGCACCTTCTTTTCCGGTTAACTGGTTACCGACATCACAGGCAACCTGTATACAGGCATCTTTAATACGAGGATCCATTTCCGTCCTGTCAATATGATAAAGCATTCCCAGGCTGCCACCCCCCGGCCCGGTTTCATTCCCCAGCGCATCCGTAAACTTAACTCCCAGTGCCTGGGCCATTCCTACACCGCCATCAATGGTTGCACTGCCACCCAAACCTACAACGATGTCTCTGCAGCCTTTATCGAGCGCCGACTTGATCAATTCGCCTGCACCATAAGACGAGGTTATTAACGGATTTCGCTCTCCCTTTTTTAATAAAGCAAGCCCCGAAGCGGCGGCTGTTTCAATTACCGCCGTATTACCATCAGCCGATATGGCGTATTGTGCACTCACCGGCCGCATAAGCGGATCACGTACAACAACCTGTTCAATATGCCCGTCAATAACATTCAACAACGCTTCCACCGTACCATCGCCACCGTCGGCCATGGGAAGCAGCCTATAGGTGGCACCGGGCAGAGCTCTTATGAACCCGGCCTTTAGTTGTTCCGTAACCTGTCGCGCCGAAAGACATTCCTTGAATTTATCGGGACATATAAGTATCTTCATGGTTGCCAATTGTCTTTATGTTATCACAATCCAGGATAAAATTAACGAATAACCGGCACATGACAAGATACCTTGCAGTCAAATGGTTACCCTGGTGAACAAGGACTGGATTTCTTTGTTTAATTAACAAGCACAATTATTAAACAAGCTAAAACTCCATTCCATGATAAAACTTACGTTATGCCTCAGTTTACTGGTATTCACCTTTGCCATGTCATTTGGCCAAACGGGTACTGTTAAGGGTCGTGTGCTCAATGCATCGAGTAATCAGCCTGTTGCTTTTGCCAACGTGGTGATTTCGGGTACCAATATTTTTACATTGAGCGACACAGCAGGATATTTCGAAATCAGTGGCATTAATCCCGGTTATTACCGGTTATCAGCACTTTCTGTGGGATTCGAAAATACGCAGACCGAAGAATTCCATGTAACCAATGCCAGGGTAACCTTTGTAAACATAACCATGCAGGAAAAACCTACCGAACTTGACGAGGTAGTGGTAAAGGCCACCGCATTCAAACGTGCCGAGGAAAGCCCGGTTTCGTTGAAATCAATTGGCATAGCAGAAATCGAAAGAAGCCCCGGTGCCAATCGCGACATCTCTAAAGTCATACAAGCTTTGCCCGGCGTAGCATCGGGACTCTCATACCGTAACGATCTGATTGTACGTGGCGGAGGTCCTTCGGAGAACCGCTTTTTGGTTGACGGAATTGAAATCCCCAACCTTAACCACTTTGGCACACAGGGTGCCAGCGGAGGTTCGGTAGGTATCATCAACAGCGATTTCCTCAGGGAAGCCGACCTGTTTACAGGTGCCTTTCCGGCCAACCGCGGGAATGTACTCAGCTCGGTGCTGGAAATGAAACTTATAGATGGCAACCCCGACAAAATGGTTTACCGGGCTGCCCTGGGGGCCAGTGAAATTGCGGCAAGCGCTTCGGGCCCTTTGGGTGAAAAAACCACCTTACTTTTGTCAGCCAGGCGCTCTTACCTCCAGCTGCTTTTCAATGTGCTGGGGCTTCCCTTTTTGCCCACTTTTAACGACTATACCCTGAAGGTAAAAACACGCTTCGACCTTAAAAATGAACTGACCCTGTTGAGTATCGGATCGCTCGACAACAGCGTGCTGAATACCAATATCGACAATCCAGACGAGGAACAACAATACATCCTCAGTTACCTGCCTGCGTATGATCAGTGGACCTATGCCATTGGCGCTGTATACCGTCACTACAGGGATCATTCATACGATACCTGGGTACTCAGCCGGAATATGCTGCACAACGAATCGCGCAAATATGAAAACAACAACGAAGACGGTAATCTCACGCTGAATTATGTTTCGCGCGAAATAGAAAACAAGTTCCGGTACGAGAACAATGCACGGCTTGGTGATTACAAAATTATCAGCGGTGCAGGTTTTGAATTTGCAAAGTATACCAACAACACCTTCCAACGTGTTTTCATACCACAGGTAAACGACACCCTCACCTCGCTTAACTATGATTCATATCTCGACTTTTTCAAATACAATGCCTTTGTACAGGTCAGCAGGGGATTTTTATCCGATAAACTTACCTTGTCGGCAGGTATCCGTGCCGACGGTGCAACATACTCCGGAGAAACCAACAATCCTTTGCGTCAACTCTCGCCACGGGCATCGGCCTCCTATGGATTGACCGACAAAATATCGTTAAATGCCAATATTGGCAGGTATTTTCAGCTTCCCTCCTACACAACACTAGGATACCGCGACGCGGCAGGCGTTCTCATAAATAAGGTCAACGGCATACGGTATATCCAATCGGATCACCTGGTTGCCGGTGTCGAGTTTCGTCGTAATGCGGATGCACAGCTTAGTCTCGAAGGCTTTATCAAATGGTACGACCACTATCCTTTTTCGGTGAACGACTCTGTATCCATTGCCAGTAAAGGTGCCAATTATGGCACCTATGGCGACGAACCGGCAATTCCAACATCATCCGGCAGGGCTTACGGCGCCGAGTTGTATTATCGTGACAAGTTACTTGACCGTATCAACGTGATTTTATCCTATACCTTGGTCCGTTCGGAATTCGAGGACAAAAACGGCAAACTCATACCTTCGGCATGGGATAACCGTCATATCCTGAACGTTTCGGCTTCAACCGGTTTTAACCGGAACTGGAATGTGGGCATGAAATGGCGCTTTGTTGGCGGAGCGCCCTATACACCCTTCGATTATAACCGTTCGTCACTCATTGAAGCATGGGATGCAAGGGGACAGGGGTACCCCGACTATACGCTTTACAACACCAGGCGCCTGGATAATTTTCAGCAACTTGATATCCGCATTGATAAAGAATACTTTTTTAATAAATGGTCACTCGACTTCTACCTTGATATTCAAAACCTGTACAACTTTCAGTCGAAAGACCCGGATGTGTTGGTTTTGCAGCGCGACGCCAACGGAAATCCTGTAACCGACAGTGAAGACCCCACGCGTTATACCCTGAAAAGCATTGCTTTCAGGTCGGGCACAGTATTGCCTACCATTGGCATTGTAGTGGAATTCTGACAGGTAAAAATATACCAACGAAGGTATTACCCATAGCCGTCAAGCTAAGGATGCATGTCTATGATATTCTTTCATTTGCCTATTGCAACATTAGTATTACAGCAGTTAACACTGAACATAGCGCTATCCCCCGCTGGCGGGGGTCAGGGGGTGGACTTACATGAATTCAAACTTTTTATTCGTAGGAAAGAAATTCGCTAATATAAAACAATTGATAACGCGTTATAATCCTCCCCCTGCCCCCTGTTAGGACTAATGACATAGTATACAAAGG
>JAFGVG010000396.1 GCA_016938095.1 Bacteroidales bacterium | reverse complement strand
TATTAGCTTTAGCAACATCAATATCCAAGCAAGTAACACTGAACTTGGCGATATCCCCCTTTGGAGGGGGTAGGGGGAGGATCTGCATGAATTCATACTTTTTAGTTGTACTTAAACAATATTCAAAAAACTTGTCCCTAATAAAACGAGTATAGTTCTGTAATCCTCCCCCAGCCCCCTCCAGAGGGGGATAGTGCATTTTCTAAACTCATCTTAAGTAATTAAGCAAGTGCCTTGCTCTTTAGAAAATTTTCTTAAGTTGACGGCTATGGTCTCCTGACTATGCTCTTTATTTGACCGTCTGCACAGCCTCTTTTTTAGATAACTTCTTTGTTTCCGATTTTCAGGCTGTGGCTATTTAAAACGCTTCTCGATTTCTTCAATACCCATGATGATCACAACAGGTTTCCCCGAAGGCGAGTAACCCGGACTTTCGCAGGCAAATAATCCGTCCACCAGCTCCTGCATGGTTTCACGGGCCAGCGCACTGCCATAGTTGACCGAGGCGGCCACTGCAAGCGAACGTGCAATGCGTTCCCTGACACTTGTTTTGATATCGCTGTTGGTTTGCTTGTAAGTATCGAGAAATACCTCAAGCAACTCTTTTGGATTTTCGAAATGGCTGTCAGCAGGGTAACCGGCAATTACCACCGTATTGCTGCCAAAGTCGCGGATGTCGAACCCCACGGCATGTAAATCGTCGAGTATTTCCTTTACCATAAGATAGTCGGCCGGATCCAGTTCTACGGTCTCAGGAAATAGCGTCCGTTGGGCAACCGGGTAATTCATGGCAAACGACCGCAGGTAGTTTTCGAAGAGTATCCGTTCATGCGCCCTGCGCTGATCGATAAGCATAATGCCCGATTTTACCGGGGTTAGAATAAACCTGTTCTTCAGCTGAACAAAAGCATCGGTATGTTTATCGCCACCCATGGCCAGCGATTGTTGCGACGAAGAAGGGGCCTCTTCACCGGGGGAAGTAAAGGAGGCACTGTCGCTTCCATAAAGTTTTTCCCAGTTACGGAGGTTATCTGCACTGCGTTCATCGGGCTGGCGGTACCCGGGTTCTGTGTCAAAAGGGTTATAGTTGCGGTTAACGGCAATTTCGGGAGCTGAAACCGGATCGCCCTGCCGGAATACCGGGAAATCGATAGCCCCTTCGGTATCGAAATCGATGGAAGGAACAAGATTAAAACGCCCCAGTGCCTCGCGTGTAGCAGCGGTTAAGATCTGAAAAATGGCTACCTCATTTTCAAATTTAATTTCGGTTTTGGTAGGGTGAATGTTGATATCAATGGTATCGGGATCGGCATCCAGAAAAATGAAATACGATGGAATGGTTTCAGGTGGCAGAATTTTCTCGTAAGCTGTCAGAATCGCCCGGTGAAAATAAGGGTGTTTCATAAACCGGTTATTGACAAAAAAGAATTGCTCTCCCGGTGTGCGCCTGGCATGTTCGGGTTTGCCAATGAAACCCGAAATACGCACCAGGCTTGTGTCGGTATCGATATTGGTAAGGTTCTGGTTTATGGTCTTCCCGAAAAGATGCACAATTCGCTGTTTAAGGTTGGTGCGTGGCAGGTTATACACCTCCTCCTCGCCGTTTTCGAGGACAAATTCAACATCGGGGTTTGCTAAAGCCACCCGTTGAAACTCGTAAATAATATGCTTGAATTCCGCATTGTTGGTTTTTAGAAACTTCCGGCGAGCCGGAACGTTAAAAAACAGGTTTTTTACCGATATGCTCGTGCCGTTCGCACAGCTCACAGGTTCCTGCGATTCCACAACCGATCCGGAAATCACCAGTTCGGTTCCCAGCTCGTTTTCGGGCTTACGCGTACGCAGCACCACCTGTGCAACCGAAGCAACAGATGCCAGGGCCTCACCCCTGAAACCCAGGGTGCGTATGGCAAACAAATCATTGGCTTCACGGATTTTTGATGTGGCATGTCGTTCAAAACTCATTCGTGCATCGGTTTCCGACATGCCGCAGCCGTTGTCGATCACCTGAATAAGCGTTTTGCCGCCATCTTTCACAATAACCCTGACCTGGGTACTGCCTGCATCAATGGCATTTTCAACAAGCTCTTTTACTACTGAGGCAGGACGTTGAACAACTTCACCGGCAGCAATCTGGTTGGCTACGGAATCGGGAAGCAGATGAATGATATCGGCCATGAATTTGAGAATATAACAATTGCAATATTGGGCTTTCAAAGTTAAAGAATATCGTACATTTATTGTTGTTCCATTCAGAATTTGATGGCACATATTTTGCGGGATTTCAGGCAGGTAAAAAGTGCATTAAACCCTTACAGATGAAAAAATATATTGTAATCCTGGTGGCCGCTTTACTGACTATCAACGTATACGGCCAGGAGGAAGGCACGGTGGACGATAAAACCACTAAAAAACTCACCCGTGAACAGCGGTTGGAACAGCGACGTGAAAAGGAAGAAGCCACAGCCAAAATGGTGGATTGGCTCATCGAAAACCGGCAATTTGTGCTGAAAGCCAGGTTTCTGAGTAATCAGACCGGCGAAAGAATCCCGGTTAACGATGACCTGAATTTTATAATGATCGACTCAACGAAAATCACCATCCAAATTGCATCCACCACAGGTATTGGCGGCCCCAACGGTATGGGTGGAATCACTGCCAGTGGTTCGATATCTCAGTTTGATGTACAACGCATAGGACGTAACAAAGAAAGTTATAACATCAGAATACTGGCCATGACTTCCATTGGCAGTTACGACATATTCCTGAGCATATCACCCACCTCCAATACCGATGCCACCATTAGCGGAACAACCAGAGGAAGGCTCAACTACCACGGGGTTATTGTCCCGGTGAAGGGTTCGCGGATTTATAAGGGGATGAGCATTTAGAGGGTGGTGGGGTATTAAATAATGAAATAATGAAAAAATGAAGAAATGAAGAAATAGGATGCGGGGTGCGGGATACTGGTTTACTGGGTGCTAGAGGCTAATTACTTCGGTGCCTGCCTGGCAGGGGATATAGCCCAGATCAATGCTTCTGCTAATTTTTGTGGCCCATTCGTTTCATTCTTTTATTTTTCATTTCTTCATTCTTTCATTTCTTCATTCTTTCATTGTCTTGTCACTTGTCGCTTGTCCCTTGTCCCTTGTCCCATTTAAAATAGTCTTTCTGTAAACAACCGAATAATTGCTATATTTCAGGAAAATTACATGCCTGAAAATGAAAAACAATAGCAATATTCTTTCACGTAGTGCCTGGATAGCAGGCTTTGGCGGT
>JAFGVG010000395.1 GCA_016938095.1 Bacteroidales bacterium | reverse complement strand
TGTATGTTTCTGATGACCAAATTGGGTCATACCAATTGGCTGAGGTTCTTAATCTGGCTTGGTCTTGGTTTGGTGGTGTATTTTGTGTTTGGCAGGAAAAACAGCCGGTTGAATAACGAAATCAGAACTCACGGTATTCAGGAGCGGTAATTACAAGGTAAGCCAAAACAAACAGTGATAAGGCGGGAACTAAAACAAGCAGTAAAGTAGCCATAATACGTGGTTTTTGAATTGTTAAAATTCTTACATCAAATATACGTATTTTCGTCAATGAAAGTTGCATGTTGGTCAAAAATAATTGACAAATTCAAATATCAGAATCATAGATGATTGTATAATGCTGAATTACAATAAGTTAACTTGTTAAAAAAATAACTGTAAGATGCATGAGCAAACACCGTTCAGCATTAATTGGTTACATTGGAGATATTACTCACAAAACTACGGATGTAGCTGAACAATTTTTCGAAATTTGCTCTCGTTTCCTCGTCAAAGTCCTTTACCTGAAGATTTTCCTTTTGCATTTTTGAGCAGAAATCACTCACCAGTATTACACGCGACAACTTATTATCAGCAAGATAGGATGAATTACTAACCGTAATCCCGACCCTTTGCTGCAAAACATGCCGTTTAAAGTCGATGGTTGAGAACATATCTTCGATAGCGGCTATCCCTTCCAATGTGAAAATCTTTTTGTCTATTTCTCCCATCACCGGATAAAGGGTGGTAGATTTCAGATAATTTATGATTTCTTTATTTTCAGGTGTATCAGTGGCTATTATACCAAAACCGATTTTCCAGCCGAACAGGATATTGGCCAATACCGGAATTTGCTCACCGCCCGATGCAGGGATAAAATGGGCTTCATGGGTCAGATCAAATATCCTGGCCATGGCATCGAGGTAATGGAAGGTAACTGCATCCTGTACAATGAAGTTGTTTTTTGGGAAGATGAATTGCCGGTCGTTTAACCGGGTTCCCATGAGCGAATATATTGGCGACAGGGTATCAGAGGAGGCTTCGTTAAGACTCCTGGCATCGAGTATAATGGTTTCGCTTTTTTCGTCGGTTTCCCGGACACGCTGAACAGCCATTATCCGGTAAAGCTTGTTCAGGTCAATCAGGTTTGGTGAGTGCGTACAGTATATAATCTGCAGGTTATTGCTAAGATCTTCAAAAACCTTGAGTACATCTTCCTGTGCCCTGGCGTGCAAGCTGAGGCCCGGTTCATCAATAAGCATTACCCGGTCTGCCGGGTTGTCAATGGCAGTGGCCTTCAATTCGAGATAAAATGACAGGAACCACCTGACGCCCCTGCTACGTTGTTTGGGGTACAATCGTTCCTGCTTGTCCTTTATCCAAAACTCCAGGTAAGGTTTGCCACTCTTTTCAGGCTGGGAATTATCATAATGTTCAAGTTCGAAATGAATCCGTATTTTGTCATCCTTTCCCACACTTTGACGCCAGTAATCCTGGAAGTCGATGGTGATTTCGCTATTCAGATTTTCAATTTTCTGTTTTAGTATCCGGTGGTTTTTTTCCCTGAAGAAGTCAGCATTTAACCCTGCCACCGACAAGAAATTGCGGGCAGCTTTATAGCCTTCGGCATGGATGTTCTCGTTCATGAGGTCCTCGAGATCTATTTTGTTAGGGAGAAGACTGCTGAAATCCTCAAAGAATTCAAACATGGGAATGTGCTTAAACATAACAGCACCCATTTTATCTACCGTAACCAGTTTGCTTTCAGCTTCATAATCCTTCCAGGCGTCATGTTCTGCTTCTTTAATATTTTTTCCGGATAACACGTAATCGGCTATCCGCTGCTGAACCGACCTTAATACGGTTTTTTCATTAAATTGATTTTGCAGTTGCGCCTGTTTTTCCCTGACTTGCTCAAGGTTTTTGAGCAAAGAGCGTATATTCCTGTCGGATGTTCCTATACCGTATTGATGCTCAGCATCCTGCACCTGAAAAGCAATGGATTTAAGCTCCCCGGCTAAGGTATTTAAGTCTGTTTGGGTTTCGTTGAACGCGCGACAAATACTGAATTGTTCAGTACATTGCTGGAGGTGGATCTTTTTATTTTCAAGATCTGCCAGGTCCGCTTTCAGGTGTTCTTCTGCAGCAAAAAGTTGCTGTTCGGCAATAACCAATTCCTGCTCCAGGGTGATTTTTGTATCCGGTATTTTTGCTTTGCCGATATTGCGTTTCAATTCCTCCACCTTGGCGAATATGGTGTTCAGTTCGTTTCTCGACCTTTTTGCATCACTTTCAAGATTCTGTAGACTATGAGAGGCTGTTTCGACTTGTTTTACCAGGTCGGGGATTTGACTGACAATACGTTCAGCGATTTTATTCTTGATAACTTCCTGATTTTCAAAATAATACACTATTTCAGGTTCAGCCAGCAGAACCACACTCTTTTTTGAATCGGACCAGATACGACCGATACCTATTTCATTTTTGGATACAACCTTTTTCCGCAATTCTTCGGGAAAATCACCGGCATCGATGTAATCGCCCAGCACCTTTCCTTCATCAAGTTGAAAATAGCAGAAAACTTCCGGAAAGGTAAGGTCGCTGCGTAGCACATCATCAGATATGTACCCGTCATAGAAACTTTTTAGCGCCTCAAGTACCGATGTTTTACCCGATTCGTTCTGTCCGATCAGCGCGGTGATATAATCGGGTGACAGATAACATTTGCCCGAATCGACAATGGAACGATAATTCCTGATGTGGAATGCTGTAATTTTCATTTTGGCTGAAGGATAAGTGAAACATACCGGTTTTATGAACAGGTATGGTAACGTAAGCCAAATACTAATACGTCATCGAGTTGCTGTTGGTTTCCTTTCCATGCATCAAATGTTTGTTCGATCAACATTTTCTGCCCAGGCATTGGCAAAGCACTCAATTTGACCATTAGATCCCTGAATGGCTTATACTTGAATTTCCTTCCGTCCCGACCCCCAAACTGGTCCGCAAATCCATCGCTGAACAGGTACAGGCAATCGCCTTCGGTCAATTCAAACTGCTGACTGGTAAAAGGCACCTCTTCCTCAGCACCAATCCCAACCGGCATCATATCGCCCCGCAATTCATGCAACTGCTTGTTCCGGACAATGTAAACAGGATTGACCGCTCCGGCAAAATTCAGTGTATTTTGTTTCGTGTCAATGATACACAGTGCCAGGTCGATTCCGTCTTTTTGTTCTGATTCCTCACCGGTTTGTTGCAGAGCGGCCATTATATGCTCACGCATCCGGTTAAGAACGGAACCGGCGGTGGAAAAATTGCCATGCGCAATGATTTCTTTCAACAATGTAATCCCCAAAATACTCATGAGTGCTCCCGGGACACCATGGCCAGTGCAATCGCCAACAGCTACTACAAAAAGGTTGTTTTTCCTGGCTGCAAAATAAAAATCACCACTGACAAAGTCGCGGGGTTTGTGAAAAACAAAATGATCCGGGAATAAGCTATCCAGCAGAGCATCCGATGGAAAGATAGCCCGTTGAATATAACTGGCGTATTTGAGGCTTTCGCTGATTTGATGTTCGTGACTGCTCATGTTCAGTTTAACTGAACAGGTTCAGAAACTGAACCCGTTGTTACGGATGACAATCAGTTGGTTATGACAGGTTACCAGAACCAGATTGTGTTGATTATCGGCATATAAACCCGAGAAGCGTATGCTTTCAGGTAACCTGGCCGAAGAAGCGATTGTACCATTAGTGGTGCTGATCCATTGGACCACCTGATGGTCGGCAAAGGTAATAAGTGCTGCCACCAGGTTATTACCATCACTTACAAGCGATTCGATCTTAACCGGAATGCCAGGAACATCCAACTCCTTTTCGAAAACAAGCTTATTCTCCCAATTCGTTTTAATAAGCAATACTTTGCT
>JAFGVG010000394.1 GCA_016938095.1 Bacteroidales bacterium | reverse complement strand
GTTACAGCAGCGCTGAAATCGGAAGGTTTTGGTGTGGTTTCCACCATTGATATGCAGGCAAAGTTTAAGGAGAAGCTGGGTGTGGATTATCCAAAATATATCATTCTGGGAGCCTGCAATCCAACGTTTGCCAATAAAGCTTTGCAGGTTGAAGAGCGGATTGGGGTAATGCTCCCTTGTAATATAGTGTTGATTGAAAAAGACAATGATACAATCGAAATTGTTGCCGTAAACCCGAAGGCATCGATGATGGCCATTCAAAACCCATTGTTGGAGCCGCTGGCTGAGGAAATAGCTGAGAAGATCAGAAACGTGATAAAGCAGTTGAAAGATGAAATTTGACAGAGAAGCATATGGCCAATACCAAAGTAAGGTAAAGGCTTTTTTGAAATCGTGGCGGTTTTGGCGGCCTTTTATTGCTGTATTGATTGGCGGCCTGGCAGGATTTCTATATTATTATTTCGTCGGATGCAAATCAGGATCTTGCTCCATAACCAGTGATCCTTATATAAGTGCACTCTGGGGAGGTTTGATGGGATTATTCCTGGTAAACAGTCCTTGTTCAAGAGGCAAATGTTAACCCCTATTAATAATTGTTATGAGTATGAAAAAACTATTATCAGGACTGGCCATTGTAATGCTTACGGTATTAGGTAGCCGTGCTGCGGATCCGGTAAAAACCACCACTGGTACAACCGGTTCGGTGGTGTATCTTACCAACGAAACTTTCAAGCAGCAGGTTTTTAATTATGAAATAAACAAGGAATGGAAGTATGCGGGTACCCTGCCGGCCATTGTTGATTTTTATGCCGACTGGTGCGGTCCTTGCCGAATGGTTTCGCCGGTATTGGAAGAACTGGCCAAAGAATACCAGGGCCGGATAATAGTGTACAAGGTGGATACCCAAAAAGAAAGATTGCTTTCCCAGAACCTGGGCATTCAGAGTTTACCCACCTTGCTGTTTATTCCGGTAACCGGCAAACCCCAGGTGGCAATGGGTGCCTTACCTAAGGAAATGCTGGTGAAGGCTATACAGGAAGTGCTTTTGGTAAAGTGATCCGGCTTTTAACGGATAAGCCGAGCGCTTGTTGAACCCTGATGCACTATTTGATCTTCAGGAATTTCCTGAAAGTATTGCCTTGGCGGGTGACTATCATTAGCGTATACAATCCTTCATCCAGCTGACTAACATCCATCAAATGCGTATGCTTTGCTTCAGCCGGCGTAAAGGTTGATACAATCTGTCCCTTAGCATTGACTAACGTTAACCGCAGAATGCAAGTCTCTTCGGGTGTGCCGCTTATGTTAACGGTAATGTTGTTTTTGGCCGGATTTGGGTAAAGATCAACCGGATTATGGGTTTGCACTTGATGGCTGTTTAGGGCATTATCTTTCTCCACGGTAATTTTCATAAAAAGCCGGCTGGTTGCTCCGCATTCGTTAGTATAGGTTACCCATGCGTTAAATTGGCCTTCGTTTGCAGTATTTACCATTTGCTCCTGGGTTTTTCCCGTGGTAATAACCCCGCTCCACTCCCAATTGCCTGGCAGACCAGCCGGAAGCGGAGACAATGTAAGACTGGTCCCCTGTTTTACCCCTACACTGTCACCCTGCATCATAGGGTCGTTGCCTGCCTGGTACCACATTTCAATTGGGGTGGAATCACACAGGTAATTCACCTGCTTTTCTGAGAAGGCCATGAGTTCCAAGCTATCTTTTGAAAACAAATTGCCGGCCTGGTAAGAAAGTGTTATGGTATCGGTATAGCTAAAATTGTTGTGCAGGCTCAGCCATACTTCCGTAGCGTCGTTAGGGTTTATTATTGCCTGTGCGATTGAGTCCACCCTGGTATGGCCCAGGTGAACGGTGAATCCCGAAGGTTCTTCCATGCTCATAACGTTTTTATCCAGCTTAACAACGATTGTAGAATCGGAAGTGGTATTAGCCGAAACAAAATGCGGTGCTGTTTTGGCTCTGAATGCTAGCCATTTTAACTGAAAAAGCTGGTCCGCTGATGATCCGGTAAACTTAAGGTAAACATCATGTCTGCCTGTAACACTATCGATTCTGGCAGAAAATGTTTTGAATATGGTCCAGCTATTTGTTGGTTCGATGCTGCAGGTTGTTAAATGTGTTCCCGAATCAATTGAATCAAGCCACACTTCCACTTCGCCACCGGTAAGTCCTGATGCTGAAACCATAATGGAGTCGGCAACTTTACCGTACCCGGAATGTCCGAATTCCACCCCTGCATACAATGCCCAGTCGGAATGATGAATGCCATCGAGATTACCTGCGCTGTTCCGGAAGGTTCCGGACATATTTGCCGGATAACTTGCCAATATGGGGGTATAGGCATCACGGTAGATATAAAGATCGAAGAATGCTGCCTTATTATTTACGTACAACCCCTGCCGGGTACCTGCCCAGGTCGAAAAATCGGAATAGGAATCGATGGTAGAAATATCTATAGGGGTGCCTATTTGCGTCCATGTGGCACCATTGTCGCTAAAGTACCCGCTTATGTTGTGATTTACCCTGACCATTTTCAGCCATAAGTTGTTACCGGCCGTATTCGGGGTTTCATACCGCGTATTGGCAAAGGTGAAAACAACAACCTGTTGGCCGGCAGCGTTAAGGGAACTGTATAATTTCACATACTTCGTTTCATCACCCCTGATAATGATAAGACCAGCCTCATCGTCTGCAGATCCGGCCGCGAAATCAAGCCGGGTTATTAATGAATAATTGCGTTCTCCGTCGTTTTTGACAATCAGATTTGTATAGTTACTTCGTGGTGACAATTTCAACCACCCCGTTCGTACTGCAAGTGAATAGGTGTTTGTTGGTGTGAATCCCATGAAAGACCATTCCGGGCTTAACGCAGTGCTGTCAAAGAAGTCCGACTTGGGCACCATCCAGGGTATCCCTCCGGAGGGCAGTTTGGGTGCCGTAAAAGCTTTGTTTACCGGGTAATCGGCCGTTGGCTTACCGGTGGCGTTATAACGGACCTGATTCAGTAGGCCCTGGCGTCCCTGTCCTTTCCATTCACCCTTGGCATACAACGGATGTATTACCCAGCTGGTGCTATCGTCGAGCATAACTGCTGCGGAGCTGTGATTGGGACTGGTAAAAAGGGAAGTACTCTTTAAGGGATCGTTTTCATTAAAAAAATCGCCCATCATTTCCCACGAAGCCTGATCGGCCGTAATTACAGGGCTTCTCATTACTTTCTGCCCTCCCGAAACATCACGGGCAAATGAATAATAGTAATAGTCGTTGTACTTCCACATAACCGGTCCTTCGGCCCAACTATATGGATAGCCTGGTGCCGGATTAAGCCAGCTCAGGTTG
>JAFGVG010000393.1 GCA_016938095.1 Bacteroidales bacterium | reverse complement strand
GACTGCAAGACTGCAAGACTAGAAGACCAGAAGACAAGTAGCAGCAATTGCAGCAAGAATATCAAACCTTATCAAACCTTATCAAACCTTATCAAACAACATCAAACAACATCAAACAATTCCGAACGCATAATTTATAACCTAAACACATGTACTTACTTGGTTACGATATTGGAAGCTCCTCGGTAAAGGCAAGTCTGGTTGAAATCAGCACCGGTAATGCTGTAGCAGGCGCTTTTTTTCCCAAACAGGAAATGCCCATCACAGCCGTTAAGGCAGGTTGGGCCGAGCAGGATCCCGAAATGTGGTGGACTAACCTGAAACTCGCCACACGTGAGGTGCTTAGTGCCAGCGGTGCAAAGGCAACGGATATAAAAGCCATTGGTATATCCTACCAGATGCATGGATTGGTTTGCGTTGACAAAAATCATAACGTACTCAGGCCTTCGATTATCTGGTGCGACAGTCGTGCCGTGGAAGCCGGTTCCAATGCATTTAAGGCGCTTGGTGAAGAAAAATGCCTGACCCACCTGCTGAATTCACCGGGCAACTTTACCGCTTCGAAACTGAAATGGGTGAAGGACAATGAACCTGCACTATTCAGCAAAATACACAAAATAATGTTGCCGGGCGATTATATTGCCATGAAACTTACCGGAGAAATCTCTACCACCATATCGGGTCTTTCGGAGGGTATATTTTGGGATTTCAAAGAGCGCAAGCCTTCGGCATTCCTCATGGATTACTATGGTTTTCCCGGTGATGTGCTTCCGGAAATCAGGCCTACCTTTGCCGAGCAGGGAAGAACAACCGTTGCGGCCGCTGAAGAACTTGGCCTGGCACCCGGCATTCCGGTTGCCTACAGGGCCGGAGATCAACCCAACAACGCTTTTTCGCTCAATGTACTTGAACCAGGTGAAATTGCTGCCACAGCAGGAACTTCAGGTGTGGTATACGGGGTTTCCGACGAGGTAAGGTATGACCCGAAGTCGCGTGTAAACACTTTTGCACATGTTAACTACACGGCCGAAAACATCAGGCTTGGCGTACTGCTTTGCATTAATGGCACCGGTATACTCAATTCGTGGCTTAAGCGAAATACAGGTTTCGATTCATTGGGATACAATGCCATGAACGATGCCGCATCGGGTGTGACAATTGGTTCCGATGGTTTGGTTATTCTGCCTTTTGGCAATGGTGCCGAACGAATGCTGGGCAATACCGATACCGGTTGCTTTTTTGGCGGACTCGACTTTAACCGGCACAGCAGCGGTCATTTGGCCAGGGCAGCCCAGGAAGGTATAGTTTTCGCTTTCCATTATGGTATGGAAATAATGAAGCTGACTGGTATCAAACCTTCTGTTATCAGGGCAGGACATGCCAACATGTTTCTAAGCCCTGTATTCCGCGAAGCGCTGGCATGTGTTTCGGGTGCTACCATTGAATTGTACAATACCGATGGTTCACAGGGAGCAGCAAAAGGTGCCGGACTGGGTGCCGGGCTTTATAAATCGGCTAAAGAGGCTTTTGCCGGACTGAAAAAGCTCGATACCATTGTACCCGATAGTACAAAAGTCGCAGCCTATGCTGACGCGTACGCCAGGTGGCAGCAAACATTGGCGGGAGTGATGGACATGAAAAAATAATACCGGTGAAATACCGGATTACTATAAATTAGTTCTCAATAAACATTCAACAATTATTATATGAAAGTAACGATTGGAAAGAAGGAATTTTTCCCGGGTATCGGGAAGATCCAGTATGAAGGCCATGAATCAAAAAATCCTTTGGCCTACAGGTGCTACGACGAGAACCGGATGGTAGGGGGTAAGTCCATGAAAGACCATTTCAAATTTGCAGTGGCTTATTGGCACTCGTTCTGTGGAGGCGGAAGTGATCCTTTTGGATCAGCCACCCGTCCCATGCCCTGGAATGCCAGCGCTGATCCCATTGAAAAAGCGAAGGATAAAATGGACGCTGCTTTTGAATTCATCACCAAAATGGGTATTCCTTATTATTGTTTCCACGATATTGACCTGGTAGACGAAGGAGATCTTTTCAGGGATTACGAGAAACGTTTGAAAACCATGGTTGACTATGCTTCACAGAAGCAAAAAGAATCGGGTGTAAAACTGCTTTGGGGAACTGCCAATGTATTCTCGAATCCGAGGTATATGAATGGCGCTTCAACCAATCCCGATTTCAACGTGCTTAGCTGTGCTGCTTTACAGGTTAAAAACGCTCTCGACGCCACCATAGCGCTGGGCGGTGAAAATTATGTATTCTGGGGCGGACGCGAAGGTTACATGAGCCTGTTGAACACCAATATGAAACGCGAACAGGAACACCTGGCCAAATTCCTGCATACTGCCAAGGATTATGCCCGCAAGAATGGTTTCAAAGGTTGGTTCTTTATTGAACCCAAGCCCATGGAGCCCACCAAACACCAATACGATTTTGACGCAGCCACGGTTGTTGGCTTTCTGCGTAATTTCGGACTCGACAAGGATTTCAAACTGAATGTCGAAGTTAATCATGCTACATTGGCAGGTCATACTTTCCAGCACGATCTGCAGGTTGCTGCCGATGCCGGAATGCTGGGCAGTATCGATGCCAACCGTGGCGACTATTTCAATGGCTGGGATACCGACCAGTTCCCCATTGACATATATGAGCTTGTAGAGGCCATGCTGGTTATTCTTGAGGCAGGTGGTCTCCAGGGCGGCGGCACCAACTTCGATGCCAAAATCCGCAGGAATTCCACTGACCTTGATGATTTGTTTATTGCACACATTTCGGCTATGGATGCTTTTGCCAGGGCACTGACCGTTGCACATGACATTCTTGATAAATCACCTTACCGGAAGATGCGCAAGGACAGGTACGCTTCGTTTGATTCGGGTGATGGCAAGGCTTTTGAAGAAGGTAAATTTAACCTCGAAGACCTGGCCAAAATTGCCCTTAAAAATGGCGAACCCAAGGTTACCAGTGGTAAACAGGAATTGTATGAATCGTTGATCAATATGTACATTTAGTTTTACCGGGATGAAACGTCCATGAGCAAATTATCATTATCTCACACACGAACATGATTATTTGCAATGGTAAGTTCCATCTGACCATTGAAAATTAATAAATAAACAGATGAAAGGTCGCAATATCTTTTACATATACAGCATTACCCTGGTTGCAACCATTGGCGGATTGCTGTTTGGTTACGATACTGCTGTTATTTCGGGAGCTGAAAAATCGCTGCAGGCATATCTGGTCAACAGCCTGGGACTAAACTCCTGGGTGCATGGCGCCACCACCTCCAGCGCATTGATCGGATGCATCATCGGAGGTATCATATCAGGAATGTTTGCTTCGAAATTCGGTAGGAAAAAATCCCTGCTTATTGCAGCAGTGTTGTTTTTCCTTTCGGCCCTGGGCTCAGGCTATCCCGAGTTCCTGTTTTTTAAACAGGGAGAACCGTCGCTTGGTGTGCTGTATGTATTCAACATCTACCGCATTGTTGGCGGTATTGGGGTTGGACTGGCTTCTGCTGTCTGTCCCATGTACATCGGCGAGATTGCCCCAGCCGACATCCGGGGGAAATTGGTATCGTGGAACCAGTTTGCCATTATTTTCGGCATGCTGGTGGTGTATTTTGTAAACTGGGGTATTGCACGCGGCCAGACAATCGAATGGATCGACAATATTGGCTGGAGACGGATGTTTCTTTCAGAAGCCATACCGGCAGGTTTGTTTGGACTTTTGCTCACGTTTGTGCCTGAATCGCCGCGTTATCTGGCGTTAAAAGGACATAAAGACAAGGCCCTGCAAATACTTACCCGGATCAATGGCCTTGAAAAAGCGAAATCCATTTTCAACGACATCGAAGAAACCGTTGAGAAATCATCAGCCAAATTATTTGCCTATGGTAAAATTGTCATTATCATTGGTATATTGCTTTCTGTTTTTCAGCAATTTGTGGGTATTAACGTGGCATTGTATTATGCCCCCCGGATATTCGAGAGCATGGGCGCTGCCAAAGATGCTTCCATGATGCAGACGGTGGTAATGGGACTCATCAACGTGCTTTTCACGGTGGTGGCCATCTTTACCGTCGACCGTTGGGGCAGGAAGCCTTTACTGATGGTAGGTTCAATTGGCATGGCCCTTGGTATGTTTGCCATTGGCGGACTGGCTTTCTTCAATGTCATCGGTATCAGTACCCTTGTTTTCATTATTGTTTATACGGCTTCATTCATGATGTCGTGGGGACCCATTTGCTGGGTGCTGATTTCTGAAATCTTTCCGAATAAGATCAGGGGACGTGCAGTGGCCATTGCAGTGGCAGCGCAATGGACAGCTAATTACCTCATTTCCTCTACTTATCCGGCTATGATGGAATTAAGCAGTGCTGCAACTTATTGGTTCTATGGTATTATGAGTGTTTTGTCTTTCATATTTGTTTGGAAAATGGTACCTGAAACCAAGGGCAAAACCCTTGAGGAAATTGAAAGGTACTGGAAAAGTAAGTAGTTTGTAGTAAGTAGTAAGTAGTAAGTATGGTCACCGGTAATGAGCTGAGTGAGCGGTTGGTGGAAAAAGAAATTGGGATTTGAGCATTGCCCTGTTTTTTTGAAACCACTGATTGCTCCTGCTCATTACCTTTTTTTTATTACTTTTGGTTTTATGCATTGTATTTATCGCCTTTTCGAATGACTATTGCAGCGCATATAACCAGTTTAAGGAAACGCATTCCACAGGAAGTGCAAATCATTGCCGTGTCCAAAACAAAACCCATTGAGGCACTCCTCGAGGCATACCAGGCGGGGCAACGTGCTTTTGGCGAGAACAAGGTTCAGGAAATGCTTCAAAAGCAACCTCTTATGCCGCCCGATACGGCCTGGCATCTGATTGGGCATTTGCAAACGAACAAAGTAAAGTATATTGTGCCTTTTGTAAGCCTTATTCATTCGGTTGACAGTTTTAAGTTACTGGCGGAAATAAACAAGGAAGCCATGAGAATCGACCGGAAGGTGGAATGCCTCTTACAATTGCATATAGCAAGCGAAGAAAGTAAATTTGGTCTCTCGTTCGACGAAGCGCACCAATTGCTTCGCTCGGATCAGTTCAGGCATTTCACCCATGTTAAGGTGAAAGGACTTATGGGAATGGCCACTTTTACTGACGATATACAGCAGGTGCGTCGGGAGTTTCTGCAACTTAAAGACTATTTCGACGAGATAAAAAATACCTATTTTGCTGATGATGTTAAGTTTGACACACTTTCAATGGGCATGTCAGGCGATTTTGAAATAGCCATTGCTTGTGGAAGCACCATGGTGCGTATTGGCAGTCTTATTTTTGGGGAACGAAATTATAATCACTAAATATTTTACTATGGCAAGCTTATCAACCACATACCTCGGATTGAAACTAAGCAGTCCTGTGATTGTCAGCAGTTCGGGATTAACCAGTTCAACAGACAGGATCAGAAAAATGGAAGATGCCGGCGCAGGAGCTGTTGTGCTGAAATCGCTTTTTGAAGAACAAATCAATTATGAGGCGGGGATACATGTAGAAGACGGTCTCTCACCCGAGGCGCATGATTATATTACCGGGTATAGCAAAGCCGGTGCACTCGAAACCTACCTTCAGCTTATCGAAGGAGCTAAGAGGGCTGTTAAAATTCCGGTTATTGCCAGCATCAACTGCATGTCGGTAAGCGAATGGATTTCTTTTGCCAGGGACATTGAAAAAGCCGGCGCTGATGCACTGGAGCTGAATGTCTTTTTTGTGGCTGCTGACGATGCTGCATCCGCAGAAAAAATCGAAAAGCGTTACTACGATCTGCTGGTAAAAGTAAAGGATGTGATCAATATTCCACTTGCCATTAAAATCGGATACCAGTTTACCAACATGGTAACCCTTGTTAAAGGTTTGTATGTCAGGGGGGCAAAAGGCGTTGTGATGTTCAACAGGTTCTACGAGCCCGATATTGACATTGAGGCCATGAAGCTTTCTTCGTCGGGCGTGTTCAGCAATCCATCTGATATACGGCAGTCACTTCGTTGGGTGGGTATCGTTTCCGACAAGGTTAAGGATATAGATATAGCTGCCTCAACAGGCATTCACGATGGTAAAGCTGCCATTAAGCTGTTATTGGCCGGAGCCAAAGCTGTTCAGGTATGTTCGGTTCTTTACAAAAAAGGCGAAGAGCAACTTAAAGTGATCAATGATGAGATTGCTGAGTGGATGGAGCGCAAAGGATTTGCTTCCCCCGATGATTTTCGCGGCAGGTTGAATTACCGGAATATTGGAGATCCCTCACTTTATGAACGTTCGCAATTCATGAAATACTTTTCAAACTATCATTAACACTCACAAAATGTTCAGGTTATACCGGCTTTTTTGTTTAGCCGGAGCTTTGTTGTTCGGAGGAAGCATGGCTACCGGTCAGGATGTCCGGTATGCCCGTGGGGTATTGGCGGAATTGTGTGCCGAAAACATGCATGGAAGGGGTTACACCCGTCGTGGAGATACAAAGGCCTCCGCTTTTATCCGCAAGGAATTAAAAACTATGGGGCTGACTCCGCTGACAGCTGATTTTTTCCAGCCCTTTCATCTTGGTGTCAACACCTTTCCGGGGCCGGTTAAACTTACTGTCAATGAAACCGAACTGGAAGCCGGTCGCGATTTTATGATTGATCCGTCATCGGGCAGTTGCAAGGGAAGTTTCGAAACCGTAACCGTTTCAATTGAAGACCTGATTGGCGATAAACCTGTTTTTCCAAAGGCCGGGGGCAAGGTTCTTATTGTGGATGCCCGCAAAGCCGGCACGTTAAGTGCCGATGAAAAGGCTTTATGGAATAGTATTCGCCGGAAATTGTTTGTTGACAATGTTGCCGGTTTAAAGGCAGTTATTGAGATTACCAGCGAAAAGCTTACCCATGGTATAGCTTCCGTGGCAAATCCAATTCCCTGGTTCAGGGTTAAAG
>JAFGVG010000392.1 GCA_016938095.1 Bacteroidales bacterium | reverse complement strand
TTTATCCCGCCGGAGGAGGCGGGAAGTCCCTTCATCCGCACAGAAACAAAAGTTACTGCTAAAAGCCAATGGCCAACAGCCAACAGCCAACAGCTTTTTATAGTTACGCTGGATAATACTTTAAAAACGACATTCAATTATAACACATACAGATGAATATTAAGAAAGACAGTATTGACGAGCTGAATGCAGTGTTGACGATCAGAATTGAGAAACCTGATTACGAAGAGCGTGTTGATAATATCCTGAAGGATTACCGAAAAAAAGCCCGTTTCGACGGTTTCCGCCCGGGTAAGGTTCCACAGGGACTCGTTAATAAGCTATATCGGAAGCCCATACTGGCCGAGGAGATTAACAAAGTGTTGGCCGAATCGCTCAGCAAATACCTGGTGGATGAAAAACTGAACATTTTGGGCGAGCCGCTGCCCAATGCCGATAAGCCGGTAAATATCGACTGGGATAGCGATTCCGAATTTGAATTTGCATTTGACATTGGCCTGGCGCCAGAACTCGATATAGTCGTTTCGGAGAAAGATAAGATACCCTATTATATTATTGCTGTTGACAAGGACGAGATAGCCAAACAGGTTGACAGGATGGCTACACGTTTTGGGACTTATAAGGATACTGATGAGATAACGGGAGACGAATTGGTTAAGGCCGGGATGGTTGAGGTTGACGAAGCCAATAATCCGGTTGAAAATGGCGTTGTGGTCGATGAAGGCAGCATATCGCTTGAATTTGTGAGTGATGATAAAATCAAAAAACAGTTTAAAAAACTGAAGGCCGGCGATCAGCTGGTAATTGATGTAAAGAAGGCGTTTACAAATGAAACTGATCTAGCAGCCTTGTTAAAAGTGGATAAAGAGAAACTCAAGGATATTAGCAATCATTTTCAGCTTACCCTGAAGTCAGTGTCAAAATTTGAAAAGGCCGCCGTTGATCAGGAGCTTTTCGACAAAGTTTACGGCAAAGATGCCGTAAAATCGCAGGAAGAATTTGAGCAGAAGATTACCGATGAGCTGAAAGCCGCGTACGACCGCAACGGCGATTATAAGTTCAGAATGGACGCAAAGGACTTCTATATTGGTAAATTCAAAGGCGACTTACCGTCGGCTTTTCTGAAACGGTGGCTGTTGCATTCCAACGAGGGTAAGGTTACGGCCGAGCAAATTGACAAGGATTTTGAGCATTTTTTAACCGATCTGAAATGGCAGTTGGTTAAAGGAAAGATCACCCGTGACAATTCCCTGAAAATTGAGGAGGAGGCATTGCTTGACCACGTAAAAGAGGCCATCAGGCAGCAGTTCATACAGTATTATGGCATTGGCGAGGTTCCTGCCGATATGCTCGAAAAATATGCCAAAGAAAGCCTTGATCGCGAGGACGAACGCAACCGGTATATCGAAAGTATGAATGAACAAAACGTGTATGATTTTATTAAGAAAACGGTGAAACTCGACAACAAAGACATAACTTTGGAGAAATTCAACAAGCTTTTCGATAAATAACATACTTCAGAAAATTTAACCTTATGGATCTGATCAGGGATTTCAACAAGTTTGCCACCGGTCACATGGGAATCAGCAGTCTGAATCTGCACCGTTTTACCTCAGTGACCAACAGCTATATCTCACCCACCATCATTGAGGAGCGTCAGCTCAATATTGCGCAGATGGATGTATTCTCGCGGTTGATGATGGACAGGATCATTTTCCTGGGGCTTCCTATTGACGACTACGTTGCCAATATCATTCAGGCTCAGTTGTTGTACCTCGATTCAGCCGATCCGGGCAAGGATATACAAATCTACTTTAACACCCCCGGCGGTGCAGTGCATGCCGGTTTGGGAATATACGACACCATACAATATGTGACCTGCGATGTGGCCACCATTTGCACGGGTATGGCTGCCTCCATGGGTGCTGTTTTGTTATGTGCCGGAACCAAAGGCAAGCGCTCAGCGCTTAAACATTCGCGTGTAATGATTCATCAGCCCATGGGCGGTGCCCAGGGACAGGCAACCGATATCGAAATCACCGCACGTGAAATATTGAAGCTCAGGGCTGAATTGTACCATATCATTGCCGAACATTCTGGCAATCCGGTTGAAAAAGTAGAGAAGGATTCCGACCGCGATTACTGGATGACTGCAAAAGAAGCACTGGAATACGGAATGATTGATGAAATTCTCGAAAGATCCAAGAAAAAGTAGTATAATGTATTGGTTTTTCGTAACTTTGGGCTTTTAAGAAACGTTTAAACTGAAAATACTGTCTGATGGACAAATGCTCTTTTTGCGGACGGGATAAGCGTGACACCAACCTGTTGATTGCCGGTATTTCCGGGCATATATGCGACAGTTGCGTGGAACAGGCATGGGAAATTGTGCAGGAGGAAACCAAGAAAAAAGCTGCTTTTGACGTTAATGAAATTAAGTTACTAAAACCAAAAGAGATAAAGAAATTTCTTGACCTGTATGTGATTGGCCAGGAAGATGCCAAAAAAACCATTTCTGTTGCTGTATACAATCATTATAAACGTCTGATGCAGACCAACCGTCGCGATCAGGTAGATGACGTTGAAATTGAGAAATCAAACATTATTCTGGTGGGTGAAACCGGTACCGGGAAAACTTTACTGGCCCGTACCATTGCAAAATTACTACACGTGCCGTTTACCATTGTGGATGCCACGGTACTTACCGAAGCCGGATACGTGGGCGAAGATATCGAAAGCATTCTTACCAGACTTTTGCAGGTTGCCGATTACAACACCGAAGCAGCAGAAAAGGGCATTGTTTTCATTGATGAAATAGACAAAATTGCACGCAAAGGCGATAACCCCTCCATTACCCGCGATGTATCGGGTGAGGGTGTGCAGCAGGGCCTTTTGAAATTGCTCGAAGGTTCTGTGGTTAACGTGCCTCCGCAGGGCGGTCGTAAACACCCCGATCAGAAAATGATCCCGGTGGATACACGAAACATCCTGTTTATTTGCGGTGGCGCCTTTGAAGGGATTGAACGAAAAATTGCCCAACGGCTGAACACCAAAGTGGTAGGCTATAATGCTTCGCGGCAAACCGATCGCATTGAGCGCGAAAACCTCATGCAATACATTGCTCCGCAGGATCTGAGGGCTTACGGTATGATTCCCGAAATAATCGGCCGACTGCCTATTCTTACCTATCTGCACCCGCTCGACCGGAAAACGCTTAGAACCATACTTACTGAGCCCAAAAACTCCATTATCAAGCAGTATGTCAAACTCTTCGAGATGGATAAGGTTAAGCTTACCTTTGATGAGGAAGCCCTCGAATACATTGTGGATAAGGCTGTTGAGTTTAAATTGGGGGCCAGGGGATTACGATCGATCTGCGAGGCCATTATGATTGATGTGATGTTTGAGCAACCCTCATCGGATGAAAAGGAGGTGGTTATAACCTTCGAATATGCCAAAACCAAAATGGACAAGATTAACCTGCACCGGTTAAAAGCAGCCTGATAATTTGTTTTTTTCAAAATCAACCCTATATTTGCAACTGTAAAAACAGTCAGAAATGCGTAAAATTTATACAAATTGGTGTTGGTGGCGCCTAGCCTTTCTCATAAAACCGTGAGACCGTTACCCTTTTGTATATAAGCATAAAATATAGCAGCGGCCTATCGTACTCACGGTAGGCCGTTTTTTTTTGAGAATTATCTGAACAAGAACCATAAAGAAACACAAATGAAAAAATACACCATTAAAACCAAAACCCGTCAGCTGCTTGCCGATACCATTACACCGGTAAGCATCTACCTGAGGATCCGCGATGTGTTTCCCAACTCGCTGCTCCTCGAGAGCTCGGACTATCACGGTAACGAAAACAGCTATTCGTTTATCTGCCTGAAACCTATAGCAGGTTTCGTGGTGGAAAATGGCAATGTTACCGAAACCTATCCCGACGGGTCAAAACAGGTGTCAACTTTAACCGGCCAGGGCCAGTTTAAAGAACGGTTCAGGGCATTCCTGAAGCGCTTTGAACAGGTACCTGGACAGGATAAAGTAGCCGTTAACGGCCTGTTCGGCTATACGGCCTACGATGCTATCCGGCATTTCGAACACATAGGATTATCGGCAAAACCGGTTCAGGAACAACAGATTCCCGAAATCCGTTATCATTTCTACAATTACATTATTGCCATCAATCACTTCCAGAATAACCTGCAGATTATCGAAAACCGTATCAACGGCGAGCCCGATGAACTCGATAGGATTGAAACCCTGCTCAACAGCCGTAACATGGCTATTTATGGTTTCCGAACCGAGGGAACCGAGCAGTCGAACATTACCAACGAACAGTATATGGAAATGGTAACCCGGGGCAAGGAACATTGTTACCGGGGCGATGTATTCCAGGTGGTACTGTCGCGTCAGTTTTCGCAACAGTTTAGCGGCGACGAGTTTAATGTATACCGTGCGCTGCGATCCATTAATCCCTCACCTTACCTGTTTTATTTCGATTACGGAAGTTATAAAATCTTCGGCTCATCGCCTGAGGCGCACCTTAAAATTCATAAAGGCAGGGCCAGCATAAATCCCATTGCCGGTACTTTCAGACGAACCGGCGACGACGAACACGATAAGCTGCTGGCTCAGCAATTGTCGGGTGACCTGAAAGAGAATGCCGAGCATGTTATGCTGGTTGACTTGGCCCGTAACGACCTGAGTCGGCATGCACAAAAAGTAACAGTGGATAAGTACCGCGAGGTACAGTTTTTCTCCCATGTGATTCACCTGGTATCGGCAGTTTCGGGCGAACTTAACGAAGGCTCGGATACTACCGATATGATGACGGCTACCTTTCCGGCAGGGACCTTGTCGGGTGCGCCCAAATACAAAGCAATGCAGCTGATTGATAAATACGAAAACCAGCTTCGCGGTTATTACGGCGGTGCGCTGGGGTATCTCGATTTTAACGGCACGTTTAACCATGCCATTATGATCCGTACATTTCTGAGCAAGGGCAATACCTTATATTACCAGGCTGGTGCCGGCATTGTTGCCATTTCCAAAGAAGAGAATGAGCTTCAGGAGGTGAACAACAAGCTTGGGGCGCTTAAAAAGGCAATTGAAATGGCAACCAAAATAGCTTAATTCCATGACAGCAACACATAAAATACTGGTGATTGATAATTACGATTCATTTACCTATAACCTGGTACACTATATTCATAAGCTCACCGGCCATGCTCCCGATGTTTTCCGCAATGATGAGATTGATATACCAGCTGCGGCAAAATACGACAAAAT
>JAFGVG010000391.1 GCA_016938095.1 Bacteroidales bacterium | reverse complement strand
GGAAAAGCTCAACCGTCCGCTTTCTGCCATAAAAACTGCGTTGGATGACTTTCTCCCCACCCGTTGGCGGCCCAAAGAATTGCTGATTGTGGACAACATCCCCCGCAACGAATCCATGAAAACCGACAGGGGGAAACTCCTTAAAAGATTATCCGGGAGCTCTAAGCTATAATAACTAAGGCTGTCTCAAAAGCACGCCAAGGCTTTTCTACTCCGCCCTCGCTTTCAGGTCGGCGGGTTTCAGGGTGATCAGGTGGCCAATGGGTGCCCCGTTGCGGTAAGTGATCACACGCAGCGTTACGGGTCCATCCGGAATTTCAAATGACTGGCTGTATTTGGGCGAATAATGGTCGGGCATCCCACCGTCAGTGGTATAATAGATATCCAGTCCGGGTGCTTCCGGCTCCATTTCAACCCAGAGTTTTCCATCCTTCATCCGGGTGCGGATAATGGCATCGTATATGGCCTTTGAATACTTCACCTCACCCACATCCGAACGGGTAAACTGATGCTCCACCCTTTTTACAAAATTTTCCCAGTTCTTCTTTTCGTCCGGCGTCCAGAAAACTTCAGCCAGCGCCCATCCGCGCGGCCAGGTCATGTATTCGGCATGCCGCAGCGTGGCTACCTGTTCGGTCCACAAATTTCCCTGCCCGCCCAGTATGTGCTTGGCATCTACGCCTTCCGGCACCGGATTCAGGCTGTAGCTCTTCTTCATCCGCAAGCTTGCATAAATGGGAGGTTCAATGGTGACCTCGCCCTGCACATAGTCAATATAACAATGCGAGGTTGGCGTCATCACCACATCGTGACCCATGTGGGCAGCTTCAATGCCTCCGGCCATGCTTCTCCAACTCATAACGGTTGCGCCGGGTGATATTCCTCCTTCGAGAATCTCATCCCAGCCCAGCAATTTCTTGCCTTTGTCGGTGAGGATTTTTTCCACCCGGTTCATGAAATATCCCTGGAGGTCTTCTACGTGCCTGATATTCAATTTCTTCATCAGGTCCTGGCATCCTTTGTCGTTCTTCCAGAAACCTTTGTAACATTCGTCGCCGCCCACATGAATGTAAGGACTGGGGAATAACTGCGCCAGCTCGGTAAAAACCTTATCGAGGAATTCATACACCTTTTCATCCGATGGATTCAGCGTATTTTCAATAAACATCCTGAAAGTACCGTTGCCATACCATTCGGCAAAATTGGTACCCGGATTGACCATGGTATTCGGATTCTTGGTGCAGCTTAACTCGGGATACGCCGCAATGGCAGCCATGCTGTGACCGGGTACGTCAATCTCGGGAACTATGGTAACGTGCCTGTCCATAGCATACTGCACAATTTCACGGATATCTTCGTGGGTGTAAAAACCGCCGTATGTGGCCGGTTCACCGGGCTTAGGATCGAGCCTGCTGCCAAACTGACCATGTCGTTCAACACGCCAGGCACCTACTTCGGTGAGCTTCGGCAGCGACTTGATTTCCACACGCCAGCCATTGTCATCTGTCAGGTGCCAATGGAAAGTATTGTATTTGAAACGTACCATCTCGTCGATATAACGTTTTACCTCTTCTTTGGTGAAGAAATGCCGGCTTACGTCGAGCATCAGTCCACGCCAGGCGAACCTCGGATAATCGGTTATCTTCACAGCCGGAACAGTCCAGCTGGCCTTAACCGCTTTCCTGCTTTCTATTTCCTTAGGCAACAGCTGAAGCAGGGTTTGCATACCGTAAAAAAGCCCCGCCGGTTGATTGGCCGTAATAACAACACCTTTTGCTCCCGAAACCAGCGTATAGCCTTCGGTACCGAGCTTGGCATCTGCAGTGGCATTAAGATTCAACTGTATGGCGGCAGTGGTTCCCTGCTTAGCCGAAATTTTAAAACCTGTAGGTTGATTGAGCTGCTGTGCCAGCATTTCTGCCACCTTACGCCCTTCTGACTTATTATAGCCCACCGATGCACTTCCGGTAAGTGTCCATGAACCATTCATCACCTGCAGCTCAACGGGCTGCGGTATCAGACTAACCTTGTTTTGTTGAGCCGACAATCCAAAGACGGATAACAAAAACATCATTCCAGTGAATATTTTCTTCATACCAATCCGGTTTTAATAATATTGTATGCAAGTTACACCATAATGAAAGTAAAAAGTACCCATTTTTAACCTTTTGCTCCTCAAATTACGTACATCACTATTTGTGACGTAAATGATGAAAGCCTATTCCTTTCCCGAATTGCTTACAAAAGCAACTCTTTTGCTGTCGGGTGACCACGAAGGTACGTTGATGGTTCCCTGACCTCCGTAAAGGTAAGCCACCACCCTGGGCGCGCCACCGCCGGCCGGCATTATCCGTAACATAACCCTTTTGTACGAAGGATGCGCATCGGGGTCGATCTCCGTAGGAAACGAAATAAAAAGAATCCACTTGCCATCGGGCGAAATGTGCGGAAACCAGTCGTTATACTCATCAAAGGTAAGCTGTTCCACCCCCGTGCCATCGGGCTTCATGCGGTAAAGCTGCATGGTTCCGGTCTGGCTGCCGTTATAATAGATGTATTTGTTATCGGGCGAACCTTCGGGACCGTCTACGTGTCCGTGTTTAAAGAAGGTGAGCTGGACTTCGGGGCCTCCTTTGACCGGACTTTTATACACATTGTAAATAGCAGTATCGCGCTGGGCCACGTACAGCACATATTTATCATCACCTGTCCATCCATGGAAGTAAGAGGGTGTTTTTTCCGTGATCAGCGTTGGTTCACCTCCCGAAAGTGGCAGCACATATACCGATGATCCGCCTCCGGGCAAACCCTGACGATGATGACTTATGGCCAGCTGCTTGCCGCTGAACGATATGCCATGATCGTTGTTCATACGGTTTGCCGAACCGGTATTCAGCTTAACAGGTGTACCGCCTTCGATGGGAATGGTAAACAACGACCCGTCCTGGTTGAACAACAACTGCCTGCCGTCGGGCATCCAGTTAGGTGCTTCAAACCGGCCGGCTGACTCATGAATCACTTTGCGCATACCGGTAAAAACGTCGAGGATTTCCATCCTGCAGCCAATCCACCCTTCCCGGTCGGGATTATAAGTATCGTTCACCGGCTGGTCAATGCGTACATTCCACACCCTGGCTTCCTCCATTACATCGGGGTTATGTGAATTAACAAACAATCCGGCCAGCACTTCGTCGGGAAGATCCCTGGCACGCTCGGTGCCGATTACCTGCAGCGGCTCTCCCACCTGGGCAGCACGGAAAATAAGTGTTTTACCCTGACGTTCGAGCTGTATAATCTGGTAACCGGGTTTAGGTGCAAATAATTCATCCTGCGGATCACGCATGAAAGCTCCTTTAATGGGCCGCCACTGCATAACAGTAAGGCCATCGCCATGCACCACGGCACTGTAATGCGACGAATTGTCATCGAGTGTTTCACGCACCATCCAGCCCATTTTGCGGTGCGGATCCACACCTTGGCCCACAAAGGCAAAGTTGGCCGTAAGGATGAAGTCGCCTTTGATTTTCTGATAGGCATAGTGAAATTCATCGCGTCCGAACCAGATGTTGTATCCCGAACCCCTGAGTGTATAAACCTGGGTATTGGCATCGTAAACAGTCGATCCGGCAATTTTGGGGTTTCCCACGTCGGCATGGTCATCAAAAATACCAACCGGGTCATTACCGGCATAGGCATGGCTGAAAAAGGCAAAGGCCATCATAAGCGTCATCCATTTCATATTATAAGTATTTATGCATCGTTAATCATTCTCCCTCAAAGTTAATAAAAAAGAGGCTGTGCAAAAAGTCAAAAAAAAGAGCGTAGTCAGGAGACTACGCTCATTATTCAGAGATTGCTTCACTACGTTCGCAATGACGTACACGCTTGATCAGACTTTTTATACAGCCTCTTATGTAAACCTTATATTTTTCTTTCCTATTCCTTATGTATTTCCGAGCCACCTTTTGTGTCAATGGAAACGATGGCAGGGTTACCTGCGAAATATATATCCCCACCACCCGATATATTGCCTTTCAGTTCATCCGAAACATGCACATGAACGTCTGAACCTCCGCCGGCTTCCACCGAAGCTTTACGGGCGACAAGTCCTGCAGCATCAATGTCACCCCCACCGCTGACGTGTATTTCAAGATCAGTGACATTCCCCGAAAAGCTGGCGTTACCGCCCCCCGATACAGCACATTTAAGCCGGTCAGCTTCCAGCAAAGCCTCCACATCGCCTCCGCCGCTTACTTCCAGCGTAATGGCAAACGCTCTGACTGGGTTTTTTATATTCAGATCGCCACCGCCTGAAAGCGTACAGGCAATATTTCCGGCTTCCAGGCTGGATGACAGATCACCTCCACCCGACATAACAACGACAAAGTTTTCTGCGCTGCCATCAAGACGGGCATCGCCGCCACCGCTGATCTTACCGTTCAGTTCAGCCGTGTTTACCGTAAGGGTCAGATCGCCTCCGCCGCTAATGGCCATATCGAGTCCCGGAACATTAACAGGTGTTTCGGCCACCACATCGCCACCACCGGATACCTCCAGCTTTTCAATACTTTTAAAGCTTACCCACGCTTTCATGGGCTTGGTGGGCATAATGTTCGCTTCGGTGTATATTCTCAGAACACCCTGTACCACCTCCACCTTTATATAACCGAATAGGTTTTCCTGGGCTGTAAGTACCACCCCTTCTGTATTTCCCTGCACCAGCACAACATCAAATCCACCCGAGACATCGAGTCCTTTAAAACCCGAAACAGTATAATTTTTTTCGACAGGCATACCGCTACCCTTCACGGGAAGAAACGATTGTGAAGAAACACAGGAGATCAGAGATGAAAACACCAAAAAAAACAGGGTGTAAAACAAATGATTGGTTTTTGCTTTCATAGGATTGTTATTTATGAGGTAAATATTGTCCAATAATCATTATGAATTTCATGGATTCTTCACAAGGACGTTAATGTCGACCTCCTGCTGCATCGTATTAAAAAAAGTTTGCTGAGCGACCCTGGTTTCAATAAAGAATATAGTGTGTTTATACGTACATTTATACCGGTTATTAAAGCAGATGAAAGATGAAGGTGAGTATTATCGGGGCCGGAATTTCCGGGATGTCGCTGGGTTGTTACCTTCAAATGAACGGGTATGATACTGTAATTTATGAGAAAAACGCTTTGCCTGGCGGATTATGCATGAGCTGGAAAAAGGGCGCTTTTACTTTCGATGGATGCCTGCATTGGCT
>JAFGVG010000390.1 GCA_016938095.1 Bacteroidales bacterium | reverse complement strand
ATAACCAGTCTGCAGTTATTTGCATATTGCATGGCCATCAAAACAAGTTCCAATCCTCTGCCCATGTTAAGCGCTCCCTGGTAAATGATGGTACTTATTCCTTCGGGGGATTCATCAATGCGTTCCGGAACTGTGAGGATACGTTTGGGCAGGTTGCGGATCACTTCCATGGTTATCCCATACCTTCTCCTGTACTCGGCAGCAATTGACTTACTTACTGTACTGGCATATTTAACGTGTGGTAACAGTAAAGCTTCCAAAAATTCCCAAATCTTCCGCGTAACAGGACGGTTGACCAGTTCGGGTAACCCCGTAAAATATTCGTGGCTGTCGTATACCAGCGGTTTACGCTTTAACCAGGCTGCCAGGCTGACTGCCGGAAGTGTATCCAGGTCGTTGGCCACCAGCAGATCGGCCCGTTTAAAAAGCAGGTAAAAAAACAATCGTACGTTATAGCAGGCATAAAAAAGGGAACCCTTGCGGAAAATAACGGTAATTCTGTGCGGCTTATAATGCATAGCCGGTAAAGGCAAACTCCCTGGTAACGATACGCCGGTTATCAGTATTTCGGCCGGTCTTCGCGAAAGCGAAAGCGTAATCCGGTGAATACGCTGATCTGTAACAATGTCGTTGGTGACACAAAAAATAATGTGCATAAGGCGACCGGAATGGTTTACCCTGCTAAATTAAAGATTCTTTCACAATTATATCTTCCAAACCATCCGGAGGTAGTATATTTGTTGTAAGCACCGTTTAATGATGACCTTATTAAAAGAGAACTTTTCGCTGCTGGAGTATAACACCTTTCATGTAGCTGCCCATGCCCGGTTCTTTGCTGAGATCAGTAGCGAAGAACAGGCAACCGACTTCTTCGCAACCGGTTATGCCGCAAAAAAAACCCGGTTTGTATTGGGCGGAGGAAGCAATGTGCTATTTACCAATGATTTCGATGGAATTATCATTCACCCGGTCATTAAGGGTATTGAAAAACTGGAAGAAGACAGTGAAGCAGTTGTTATCAGGGTTGGTGCAGGCGAAGTGTGGGATGATCTCGTCGGTTACTGTGTGAAACACGAATGGCAGGGAATCGAAAACTTATCGATGATTCCCGGCACAGTGGGTGCAGGTCCGGTTCAGAATATCGGCGCCTATGGCGTAGAAGTTATGCACTATATCGAAAGGGCTGAAGGTTTTATGATCGATACCGGGAAAAGGGTTACTTATTCGGCACGGGAATGTAAGTTTGGATATCGCGACAGCATTTTCAAGAACCGGCTGAAAGATCAGGTGCTGATTACCCATGTAGTTTTCAGGTTACGGAAGGAACCGCAATTCCATACCAGTTACCCCGACCTGCAAAAGGAACTCGACAATTACAGCGAAACCACTGCGGATAACATACGTCAGGCCATTATAAACATACGTAGCGCCAAACTTCCCGATCCACAGGTTACAGGAAATGCAGGCAGTTTTTTTAAGAATCCTTTGGTCAATAAGGAAAAAGCAGCGTCGCTTCAGCGCTTTTATCCCGCTATGCCGGGCTATCCCCAGCAAGATGGTTTGGTTAAACTGTCGGCAGCCTGGTTGATTGAACAAAGCGGGTGGAAAGGCAAAACATGCGGAAATGTAGCAACACATAAAAGGCAACCACTAATTATTATAAACCGGGGTGACGCCACGGGTGAGGAAATTCTGCATTGCGCCCTGAAAATTCAAAAGGCGGTGATGAACCAGTTTGCCGTCAAACTCGAAATGGAGGTGAATGTGCTTTAGAACGCTGTTGGCTGTTGGCTGTTGGCTATTAGGTACGAGCTGTGAGCTGTGAGCTGTGAGCTGTTGGCCCTGCTGTTGCTGATTTTTACTGCCACTGCCGCTGCCACTGGTCTGCTGGTCTTCTAAGTCCTTTAGTCTTTTAAGTCGTGCAGTCTTGCAGTCAGTTTGTCTATTTATTTCTTCATTGTTTCATTTCTTCATTTTTTCATTTCTTCATTTCTTCATTTCTTCATTTCTTCATTTTTTCATTTCTTCATTTTTTCATTTTTTCATTTGGCTCTTGGTTCTTTTCCCTATTCATATTCCAAATCAACATACACCGGCAGGTGATCGGAAAAACCTCCGTGGTAGCGGAAACCGATATAAGTGCGGAAAGGTTTGCTACCGTTATAGGTTTCATCGGGCTCGAGTAAAAATCCGAAACGAAAGATGGTAAAGGTAGAAAGCGCCGTTTTTAGTCCGGTTTCCGCCAAAAGCAATGTTCCCGATACCATAATCTGATCAAAAGTATTCCACATGCCTTGGTATTTCAGTGTTCCGCCGACCGGGCCTTCACCGGGTATCCGGGTCAGGTTATACAACTGTGCAGCCGATAGGCTGTTGCCGGGCGATAAGGCACCCAGATAATTGGTTATACTTGCGTCTGTGGGATCGTCATTGAAATCGCCCATAGCCACTATTTTAGTGGTTGGACTTATGGTCAACAGGGAATCTGTCAGCCGCCTCAACAGACGGGCTGCAACAAACCGGTATTTTTCCGATTCGAGTTGGCCCGATGATCGTGAAGGCCAGTGGTTCACAGCAAAGTAGCAGGTATCAGCACCCAACAGCGATTTTACCAGTAAAATATCCCTGGTTTTCAGTCCTTTGGCAGTAACGGCATGATGGTTGAAATCGAGTATACGAACTGTATTGACATTGTAAAGCAGGGCAACATCAATTCCACGTCGGTCGGGTGAATTAATATGCACTATGCCATAGTTAAATTTCATGCGCGGTGTGTTTCGTACCAGGTCAAACAGCACCTGCCGGTTTTCGATTTCGCAAAGACCGATTACATCTGGCGGATTCCATCCGCCCAGGGCAATGGTCACCTTGCTGATATTGGCAAGCTTTGAATAATAGCGGCTCCTGGTCCAGTGTAAATCACCGGCAGGTGTAAAAGCTTCATCGTCGGTAAGGGTATCATTTGCGGTGTCAAACAGGTTTTCGACATTGTAAAACATAATCCTGAAACGTTTGCTCCCGGCACTTTCTGTATTCAGCTCCGTTTTAAATACAGGCTGGCCCGAAGCACAAAATGCGGTAACGATTATGAAAAGAATAACCGGTACCCATCTTAAATATTGAGCATTTTTAATCATATTGACACAAAAACGAACAGAAACCTGTTATTCTTCCTTCCTTTCCAGTGCACCCAGATCGGGTTTACCGTCCACGGTTCTCAGCTTACCTTCCTTATCGGTTTCGAGAAACGGATAGATAGTAAGCCATTGTATATCGCCGGTGTCCTTCGCAGGTGAAAGGGTATCGAGATTAAAGTCGAGATGATAATGGTCCGTGGCATTTACAAAAGCAGGATCTTCATTCAGCACCAGTTCATTGAAATGCAGGGGCACAGTCTCCGTAACTGAGTCTTCAACGGCCCTTAACAGGCAATGATCAAAACGGTATTCGAATAAATTGACTTTGTTATTAACCTGTTGCAGTTCATGTGCAAAAGACCCGTAAACAATACAGTTTGCAAAAAGGGCTTGTTGCAGGTCGCCAGTCCGGATCACGTATACATATTCATCGAGTTCCTCATCGTATTCGGGATTATAGAACACATTGGTCAGCACCACTGCAGGGCTTGTGCGGGAAGTACCCGGAACCTGCTGCGAGTTTAGTGTACAATGCAGGAAGCGGTAATTGCCGCCCCTGAGCAGTGCTGTTGCCGGGCCGGCACTATTGGCGATGATGGTGTTGTAACATAGTAATTCAGCGCCAAAAGCATAGATACCGGCAAAAGAGGTGTTAACAATATAGGTGTTGGACAATTCAAGTTCGGGTACCCGGTAATCAGCCGGATATCCAATCTGCAACCCTGCTATGGCATTTTTGATAACAGCATGGTTGATTTTGTTGCCCCTGCTGATGGGATCGATATAAATGGTACCCCATTGTCCCGGCACTATATCGTAAAACTCCTCCAGCCTGTCATTTTGGAAGACCACCGGATTGTCTGCAGTGCCATTCACCCGCAAAGTTCCCCAAACAATCAGGCTCGAATTCCTGTGAAAGTATACTTGGGTGCCGGCTTCGACGGTAAGTACGGAGCCTGTGTCAACAGCCATGGAATGATAGACCAGGTAAGGTTTATCGTTGGTCCAGGTTTGCGTTTCCAATATATCGCCGTTGATCAGGTGAACGTCCTGCCCATAGGCAATAAGCTTAACATCACTCCGTTTCCCGTTGGTAAGAAAAACTATCGAATCTTTAATAACCACCGGATTGTCAGCATGGGTAGGGTCAACGGTAACGGCTACAAAAATGAAAAGGCTGTCTTTGGGTGGTATCTCAACATCCCGCGACAACGAAACCGGTTCGCCATCGATATTCAGCCTGAAAAAAGACGACTCACCACCAGCCAGTTCAATGGAGCTGATCAGCATGGGTCGGTTACCCGAATTATATACCTTAACACTCAGTGTAGCCGATCCGATAGTGGAAAACACGGTATCGAAGGTAAGGGTATCGGTTGAAAACCCGGGATAGGCATCGGGGTCGGGGTCGAGTAATTCGCGATTGCAGGCTGATGCGTAAATTATTACAAGCGTAACAATCAAAAGCCTGACCAACAATTTCAGGTTATGCCTGCATCCGGAACCAATAATTATTGCTGAACAACACATAAGCTTAAACCAACCGGTACATAAATGAAATAGAAAAAGATATTCAATATTTAAAAAAACTGATTATTTTTATAGCAAAAATAATCGAATATTTGGAGGCATTTCAGGTTGTGTAAGTTTTATAACCTTGAAAAAATACTTGAACCGGATAATCATTGAATGTATTGAGAAATACTAATGCTGATGGATATTATTCAGGCCAAACCGACCGACCTAATTGAAATTTTATACCTGCTGAGAGTCTGTATCCTCGACATGAATGCCAAAGGGCTAAAACACTGGAACAGTTCGTACCCGGGTGCTGAAAACATAAGCAGGGATTTGCAAAATGGCAGCATCTACCTGATCAAGGACAAAGGTGTTTGCAAAGGTATGGTAACGCTGAATGACCAACAGCCTGAAGAGTATAAAGGACTTCTATTTGATTCAGGAAAGCAGAAACCATTGTACCTGCAAAATATGGCTGTTCATCCCCGCTGGCAGGGTATGGGTATTGCCAAGCAAATGATTGAATTTTCGCAAAAGCTGGCCAAAGAAAAGGGGTTCGACTGCATTCGCCTGGATGTATTTCAACCCAGCGACAATGCCCGGCAATTATATCAAAAGCAACTCTTCAAAGAAGTCGCCTCTTTTCATGCCGCCTACCAGCAGATACCCTTTGTTTGTTACGAAAAAACATTGTAAACTGTTAAGGCTGAACATAGCCTCCTGAAAATTCCTTCAGCTTATTTGTGGAACAGCTTGCTCCATTCGAAGGGTTTGCGTTTCTCCCAGGCCTTACTGTGGTAAACATAGCTGGCTATGAGCGGTACCACGGTAGTGGCCTCGGCATATACCATTTGTTCATATTTGGTATCCACCTTGCCCCATGATGATGCTTCCTGTAAGGTGGATGAGGAGCAGGCCCCGTCGCGCACATCGGCTACGGTAATCTGAACGGCGTACTTGTGCATGGGAACCGATTTACCCAGTATTTCAGCACATACCACGGTATCCTGTGCAAAGTTTTTGGGCACACCACCACCAATCATGAACAGTCCGGAAGTTTCAGCCTCCATTTTTATCATGGTAAGTTCCCTGAAATCACGCACCGAGTCGATGGTAACGTGCTTATCGGGGTTTTCCCACTGGTGCTTTACCAGGCCGAAACCAGCGCTGCT
>JAFGVG010000389.1 GCA_016938095.1 Bacteroidales bacterium | reverse complement strand
TTATTAGACGGTTACAGACTCTTCTGAATATTGTCGAGTGAACTCTCAAAAAATACAAGAGAAGCGCTATTAAGGATATCGTATGTAGTTAATTCCGAAGCAGTTACGACTCTTGTTCCTGGTAAATTCCGGGACGACAAATATATATTTTTATTTGGTTCATTCAGAACAACTAAGGACTTTTTACCGCTGATGTTCAGGTTTGCCAGTACGGAAATGTAATCCTTGGTTTTGGGAACGTCCATGCTGAAGTCTTCCAGCACCATTATTTCGTTGTTCCTGGCTTTGTAAGTCAGTGCCGATTTGCGTGCAAGCTGTTTAACCTTTTTGTTGAGCTTGAAGCTGTAATCGCGCGGCTGCGGTCCGAAAACCCGTCCACCACCTGTAAACAAGGGATTCTTGATACTGCCTGCACGTGCTCCGCCTGTACCTTTCTGCCGTTTCAGTTTACGGGTACTGCCTGAAATCTCATTACGCTCCTTGGCCTTATGTGTACCCTGCCGCTTATTGGCCAGATACTGCTTTACATCAAGGTAAATGGCATGGTCGTTCGGCTCTACCGAAAAAATGGTATCCTTAAGCTCAACCTTGCGGCCGGTTTCCTTTCCTGTATTATTAAATACTGCTAATTCCATTGTTCACAGTTTATTATGTTCTATCGGGACTTTCTACAACAACATAGGATCCTTTTGCCCCGGGTATCGATCCTTTTAACAATAAAAGGTTATTCTCGGGAATGATCTTAACCACCTTAAGATTAAGCATCTTAACATTACGCTTTCCGGTTTGTCCTGCCATGCGCATGCCCTTCATTACGCGCGAAGGCCACGAAGATCCGCCAAGCGAACCGGGAGCTCTTTCCCTGTCGTGCTGACCATGCGTTGTTCCAACAATACCGCTGAATCCGTGACGTGTTACTACGCCCTGAAATCCCTTACCTTTTGATATTGCAGTTACATCAAGCCATTCATCATCTTTGAAAAAGTCTACCGTAATCACATCCCCGAGCTTCCAATCGCGGATAAAACCGCTGAACTCAACCAGCTTGCGTTTAGAGGTAGTACTGGCTTTCTTAAAATGTCCTTTCATGGCTGAAGAAGTATTCTTCTCCTTCTTGTCATCAAAGGCCAGCTGAAGTGCTTTATAACCTTCCTTTTCCGAGGTCTTAACCTGTGTAACCACACAGGGACCAACTTCGAGAACCGTGCAGGGAACATTCACCCCGTTCTCATCGAATATTGAGGTCATCCCGACCTTCTTTCCAACTAATCCTGGCATCTCTTAACAAATTAAGTGTTTCAGACTTTGATCTCAACTTCAACACCGCTGGGCAATTCCAGTTTCATCAACGCATCAATGGTTTTTGGCGTTGAACTGTAAATATCCAGCAACCGCTTATGCGAAGAAAGTTGAAACTGCTCCCTTGATTTCTTGTTTACAAAGGGCGACCGTAATACGGTAAAAATCCTTTTGTGTGTCGGCAGCGGAATCGGACCACTGACTACAGCACCGGTAGTCTTGACCGTCTTTACAATCTTCTCGGCAGACTTGTCCACCAGGTTATGATCGTAAGATTTAAGCTTGATTCTGATTTTCTGGCTCATGTATATTGGTCTTACATTCGTTTATACAACAATTTTGGTTCCGGTGGCCTTTTCAATTATATCAGCAGCCAATGCAGGCGGTAGCAGATCGTAATGCGAAAATTCCATGGTTGACGTAGCGCGTCCCGAGGAGAGTGTCCGCAATACAGTGACATATCCGAACATTTCAGCCAGCGGCACATTGGCTAAAACAACCCTTAATGTTGCCTGCGATTCCATTCCGGTAATCTGCCCGCGCCGCCTGTTGAAATCGGCAATGATATCTCCCATGTTTTCCTCGGGTGTCACCACTTCGATCTTCATAACGGGCTCGAGCAGGCTGACCTTACTCTTCCGCAATGCGTTCCTGAATCCCTGCTTTGCAGCTATTTCAAACGACAACGAATCAGAATCAACCGGGTGGAATGATCCGTCTTTCAGTGTAACTTTCAGACTGTCCATGGGGAACCCTGCCAGCACACCATTGCGCATGGCTTCACGGAAACCTTTCTCAACTGAGGGAACATATTCGCGCGGTATGTTACCGCCCTTAACCTCGTCAACGAAAACCAATCCGGTTTCATCTTCACTCACAGGAGCAAGCTCGAAAACGATATCGGCAAATTTGCCGCGACCACCTGTTTGCTTTTTAAATGTTTCGCGGTGCTTCACTGCGGTAGTAAGCGCTTCTTTATAAGCTACCTGTGGCGCACCCTGATTGCATTCGACATTGAACTCACGTTTCAGCCGGTCAACCAATATCTCAAGATGAAGTTCTCCCATACCGCTGATTATGGTCTGACCTGAATCTTCATCAACTTTTACCTTAAAGGTGGGATCCTCTTCTGCAAGCTTGCCCAATGCCATACCAAGCTTGTCAACATCGGCCTGGGTTTTGGGCTCAATGGCAACACCAATGACTGGATCGGGGAATGTCATGGTTTCGAGGTAGATAGGATGTTTGATGTCACACAAGGTATCTCCGGTTACCACATCCTTTAATCCAACCACACCACAGATGTCCCCAGCCTCAATTCGTTCACGGGGGTTCTGTTTGTTGGCATGCATCTGATAAAGCCTGTTGATACGCTCTTTTTTACCGGTACGCGGATTCAACACCTGCATACCTGCATCAATGGCTCCCGAATACACCCTGAGGTAAGTAAGCCTGCCCACAAACGGATCCGTGGCAATTTTAAATGCCAGGGCTGTCAGCGGTTCAGTTTCACTTGCCTTGCGCTCTTCGGTTTTTTCCGTAAACGGATTGCGCCCCTCAACGGTGGGTATATCCAGCGGACTGGGCAGCAAAGCGCAGATGGCATTCAGTAAACGTTGTATGCCTTTATTTTTAAAGGAAGCCCCACACAGCACCGGAACAATACGTTGGTTAATCACGGCATTGCGTGTGTGTTCCATAAACTCTTCAACGGTAATTGAGGTGCGGTCTTCGAGAAAGCGCTCCAGCAGGTCATCGTCGGTATAACAAACCGCTTCAATGAGCTTTTCGCGCCATTCTTCCACCAAATCCACCATATCTTCGGGAATGTCGATGTATTCATAACGTATGCCAAGCTTCTCATCGGGGACCCATACAACTGCCTTCCGTTCAATCAGGTCAACCAGCCCTCTGAAACTATCTTCAGCACCAATGGGAATTTGCATGGGAACCGGGTTGGAACCAAGCTTTTCCTTTATCTGACGCACTACACCAAAAAAATCAGCACCCGTGCGGTCCATTTTATTAACGAACGCAATACGGGGTACGCTGTATTTGTTGGCCTGCCGCCACACGGTTTCCGACTGAGGCTGAACGCCACCAACAGCACAAAATACTGCAATGGCACCATCGAGTACACGTAAAGACCTTTCAACCTCAACGGTGAAGTCGACGTGTCCCGGCGTATCAATGATGTTGATTTTGTATTTTTGATTCTGGTAATCCCAGAAAGCAGTGGTTGCTGCTGAAGTAATTGTTATCCCTCTTTCCTGTTCCTGCACCATCCAGTCCATGGTGGCGGTACCATCATGTACTTCTCCCAATCGGTGAGTCATACCAGTATAAAACAGGATGCGCTCGGTAGTGGTAGTCTTGCCGGCGTCAATATGGGCCATAATGCCAATATTCCTGGTATAATTCAAGTCAAAATTCATTCTGCACTAATTATCAGCTAGTGTAACTATAGGCTAAAAACCGCAATGTCAAATATCCTTATCAGAACCTGAAATGCGCAAATGCCTTGTTAGCTTCTGCCATTTTATGTGTATCTTCTTTTTTCTTAAATGCCGCTCCCTCTTCCTTGTAGGCTGCTAAAATTTCCGATGCCAGCTTGTCACTCATGGAATTGCCTGCTCTCTTCTGCGAATAAAGGATCAGGTTCTTCATGCTGATGGAAATCTTGCGATCGGGCCGTATTTCGGTAGGAACCTGAAATGTGGCTCCACCTACCCTGCGGCTCTTTACCTCAACCTGGGGCGTAATGTTTTCCAACGCTTTCTTCCAGATATCAAGCGGTGTGGCTTCGACATCCTTGGCGCGCTTCTGAACCAGGTCAAGTGCATCGTAAAAAACTTCATACGCAATGCTCTTCTTGCCCCTGGTCATCATGTTGTTCACAAAACGTGTTACCAACGTATCATTGTACTTCGGATCGGGTAACAGTATTCTTTTTTTTGGTTTTGACTTTCTCATTTTCTTGTCTATTCAAAACGCAGATTATTTTTTAGGTTTCTTGGTGCCATATTT
>JAFGVG010000388.1 GCA_016938095.1 Bacteroidales bacterium | reverse complement strand
TTTCTTTCAGCTAAGGCAGTTATCTCCGGTGATATGACCCTGGGGATGATGATGGCTGTACAGTATATTATCGGACAACTCAACGCTCCCATACAACAGTTTATCGGGTTTACCCAGGCTGCACAGGATGCAAAAATCAGCCTTGAACGGTTAGGCGAAATTCATAACCGTGAGGACGAAGAAAAACCAGAGGACAATAAAATACAGGAAATACCTGCCGACAAAGATATAACAGTAGATCATGTTACCTTTCAATACGAGGGTCCACATTCGGAGAAAGTGTTGAATGATGTTTCGCTGGTTATTCCTGCGAAAAAAATTACCGCCATTGTTGGAACAAGTGGCAGCGGAAAAACCACTTTATTAAAACTTCTGCTTGGTTTTTATGAACCGGTTAAAGGAAAAGTACATTTGAATGGGACTGAATTAAATCAATATAGCCAAACCCAGTGGCGAAAACGCTGTGGTGTTGTGATGCAGGAAGGTTTCATTTTCTCCGATTCCATTGCAAACAACATAGGTATTATTGATGAAGTCCCTGATAAAGGGAAACTTGAACAATCCGTGATAACAGCGAATGTGAAAGAATATATCGAATCGTTACCCCTCAGGTACAACACCAAAATAGGCAATGACGGGCATGGTTTAAGTACCGGGCAAAAACAGCGCATGCTCATTGCACGTGCCATTTATAAAAACCCCGATTATATTTTCCTGGACGAAGCTACCAATTCACTCGATGCCAAAAATGAGCGTGTCATTATGGAGAACCTGGAACATTTTTTTAATGGCCGCACGGTGGTTATTGTTGCGCATCGCCTGAGCACAGTGAAACATGCCGATCAGATTGTGGTGATGGAAAAAGGAAAGATTGTGGAAGTAGGAACCCACAAGGAACTTGTCTCCAAAAAAGGGGCATATTTCAACTTGGTAAAGGATCAGCTTGAATTGGGGAAGTGAAAGAAGTGAAGGAATGAAACAATGAAGAAATGAAAGAATACTCGAAACTGAAAACAAGGAATTAAGATGGGAAAAAGCACACATAAATGTCATGCTGAGTATGTCGAAGCATGGATAGTAGTTTGTATGGGTGCATAGCATTCATTTTGTATTTCATTGCTTACTTTATTCTATGCAACAAGTACCTGAAAATAATATAGAGCTTCATAGCGAGCCTGTCCGTGAGATCATGTCGCAGATCCCGGGCTGGATATTGCGTTGGGGACTTTCTGTACTTTTTGGAATTGTAATGTTGCTTTTACTGGGTGCGTATCTTGTAAAATATCCTGAAACCATTAATGCCCCTGTTGTGATTACGACAATTAATGCCCCGGCGGCGTTGATCTGTAAAGCATCAGGAAAGATTGACAGATTTTATGGGAAAGAAGGACAATATATTGAAAAGAATTATTTAATAGCGGTTATTGAAAACACCGCCAATTATGAACATTACTGTATTCTAAAGAAAGAAACGGAGAAATTGTCAGGTAAACAAAACTGGAGAAATTTGGTATTGGAAAGGGAAAACACCGCACAGCTTTCACTTGGCGACATGCAAACGTTTTATGAGCAGTTCCGTAAAACATGGAACGACTTCCGAAATTACCTTTTACAGGGGTACATTCAGCAAAAAATCAATTTAATAGAACAACAAATCAAAATCCAAAAGGATTATCTGGATATTTTACTACAGCAGCAATCCATTGCTGAAAACGATATGTTGCTTGCAGCACGGAAGTTCAAAAGGGATTCATTGATATTTATTGATGGAGGATTCAGTATTACTGAGTTTGAGCGTGAAAAGCAAAAGTTGAACCAGAACGTAGCGTCCTTAAAAAGTACGGAGGCATCGGTAAAAAGCGCAGAACTAACCATTCTGAACCTTTCACAGACAGTTTTGGAATTGCGACTTCAACAGGAAAACGAGATCATGCAATATGAATTAAATCTTGATGAACTAAAACAAAACCTCAACACCCGGATTATGGTTTATGAAGAGCAATACCTGGTTCGAAGCCCGATACAAGGAACTGTTACGTTATCGACTTTCTGGAGTGAAAACCAGGTGGTTAATATAGGAGACAGAATGGCAACCATATTACCCAAGCGTGAAAGTGAAATCATTGGAAAAGCGGTCATTCCAACTGAAGGGTTTGGGAAGGTGGAAGCAGGTCAACGTGTTCAAATAAAACTGTCAGGATATCCCTATATGGAATATGGTATTTTGCAGGGTGTAATCAGCGATATATCAAAGATACCGGACAAGGAAGGCTATGTGGCAGAGATTGAACTCCCTAATGGTATGAAAACCAGCTATCACAAACAACTGAATTTTACCCAGGAGATGATTGGAACGGCTGATATTGTTACACGTGATACACGGTTTATTGAAAAGCTCATTAACCCGGTTAAATCGTTGATCAGAAATAATTAAATCATTACATGAAACACCCCATTATTACTTCTCAAAAATCCCACACCGACGTTGACAGGCCTGCCTGCCGTGCATGGGCCTTAAGGAGGCAGACAGGCCTGCCTGCCGAAGCCTCGGCGCAGGCAGGTCTATCAACTCTGTCAGGTCTCCCAGCATCATCTTCTTTCATCTGCCTTTATTACACATCTGTTATTTAAATACTTTTTACTTCGCCAATGCGTTGATATTATTTAACCAAAAAGTTATTTACAATGAAAAACACTAAATATTTCGTTTACTTATTGATTATGATCGCGTGCTCTTGCAAATCAATTGAAACAGAAAAGCTTCATCAAATTAATCTTGAAAATATTACTGAAAAATCTTTAGATATAAGTTCTGTTGTAGATAGTATCTGGTTCATTAAACTGGAAACTTCTGAAGATTGTTTGATTAGCAATATCCAAGATATTTGTTTCATTGAAGACCGTATTTTCATAAATGACAATGCCAAGCGTCTGCTGGTTTTCAACCGTGAAGGTAAATTCCTGAACACGATTGGAAGAGCCGGTAAGGGGCCAGGTGAGTTTGCTAGCATAGCTGGCTTTTCGGTTGATCCGGTTAACAAAACGGTATATATACTTAACGGAAAGAAATTACAAGGTTACAACTTTGAGGGAGATTATAATGGTTTTCTAATAAGTACAAATTTGCATACCAGTCTTTTTTTTCACGATAATCTGTTTTATTGCTATACGCCCAAGGAGTTACTCTTTTTTGACAGATCAGAAAACCACAATATTACAATTTTCGATACTACCGGAAGAAAGGTGAACACCTTTTTACCTGTGGCAATTCCTGCAGGCCCCCCTATGTTTATAACAGTTAGTGATTTTTATTTGATTGAAAATTCAGTGATGTTGTTAGATCCCGAAGCAAATAAGGTGTATGAAGTTGATAGTAGTGGTATCAATATGAGATATGAGTTTTTTTACGGTAACCCATCTAAAAATGATAGTACCAGAGTCAAAAATCAATCTCAAATTACATATAAAAATGATAGTCAAAATAAAGACATGATGAAATGTGGGAAAATACTTGAAAGTGAAAATAGCATAATAATCTACTATCGTTTTGGAAACGCTTCTAACATGGCCTATATCGATTTGACAGATAATTCAATTACCAATGTCAAAACAGTTGATGACAAGCTTGGTTTTGAGGATGATATTTTTCAAGGGCCAACCATACGGCCAAAATATATATTTAATAATTCCTGGATTGATGTGGTACAGCCAGTTGATATTATTGAAGAATCAGGAAATGAGAATGTTATATCTATATTAACAAGCAAGTATAATCTCTCCGTTAACGATAATCCCCTGCTCCGCTTTTGCAGGTTGAAGAAGCGGAAATGATGAACTGGTAAAAGGACAATATTCGCGCTAATGGGGTTTTGTCCCGGAAAAGAGTATTATTGGGAAGACAGTATTGGTACTGTTTTCGTTAGATTCGCATGCGAAATGGTATAGAAAGTTCAGGTGGAAAAGGGTTTTGAAGAAAATAGAATGAAAAAAGGAAAGAATGAAGAAATGAAAGAATGAAGGAATGAAAAAATAACTGATATCAGTGAGGTCACTGTTGTCGTGGATTCCCTTCAAGCGGTTGAAAACCCTTGAAGGTTACTTTTCCTGGTAGTTTTACCAGTAGGCAGGATTAGAAGATTCAAACATTTCTAACATCGAACACTGAACACTGGACACCGAAGAACACCCAATAACCAGCATCCTATTTCTTCATTTTTTCATTCCTTCATTTCTTCATTAATTAAACCCTATCAAACAGATTATAAACACCGAACCTGTCTGCCAGCCAGGCAGGCATCGAACACCGAACGCCGAATTTCGAAGAACACCCAGCACCCAGCACCCACAACCAGAACCCATCATCCAGTATTTTACTATTTTTGCAACATGATTACTGAAACAAAAACGATGAAAAAATATCTCACCCTCATGTTATTGTTCTTGCTGGCTGCAGGTATGCAGGCACAATTGGTTAACAATGCCCCCAAAGCCTTACCTGCCTTTGATCTGACACAGGCCGACGGGTCACATATCAGAGCGTCATCGCTGAAACCAGGCCAACCGGTGATGCTGGTATATTTCGACCCCGATTGCGACCACTGCAGCATATTCACAAAAGCACTGCTGAAAGACATACACCTGTTCAGCCATGTACAAATTGTAATGGTTACCTATGTTCCGGAAGAATCGCTGCGGAATTATATTAATCAAACCGGATTGCAGCGATACCCGCAGATAAAAGCCGGCACCGAGGGTGCTAACTTCATTGTCAGGTATCACTACAATGTGGTTCAGTTTCCTTACATTGCCCTGCACGACCGGTATGGCAGGTTGGTGATCACTTACGAAAGCGAAGTTCCCACCATTGAAACACTGGCCGCAAAGCTCAAAAACATGTGATGCTCCACAACGCAGTTCCAGTTGCAAGGCTTACGCAGCAAATGGGACTTTCTGAACAGACGCTATTTACCGCATGAAACGGTAATACATCTCATTCCACCGCAACTCGTTTTTGATGCTGCTCATGGTGGTCTCTTTTCCAATATGAATGAACTCAATACCGGCCATTTCGGCAAAGTCCTCAAGGTATTGTGCATCCACCGCCTGACTGAATGCTGTATGATGCGCACCGCCGGCGAGTATCCAGGCACCTGCCCCGGTCTTCAGGTCGGGTTGTGGAACCCACATAGCCCTTGCAACCGGCAATTTAGGCATGGGAGCATCTGCTTTTACACAATCAACAGAGTTTACAATGAGCCTGAAACGATTTCCCAGGTCAATGAGGCTGGCATTAACAGCAGGACCTTCAGGTACATCAAATACCAGTCGTGCCGGATCGGCCTTACCGCCAATGCCCAGGGGATGCACCTCGAGTTTGGCTTTGCCTTTGCCAATACTGGGACAAATTTCGAGCATGTGTGCCCCAAGTACCTTCATTCCTTTCGGATTCAGGTGGTAGGTATAATCTTCCATGAATGAGCAGCCGCCTTTCAGCCCGGCGCCCATAACCTTAACCGCACGCACCATGGCAGCATGTTTCCAGTCGCCTTCTGCGCCAAAACCATAGCCATCGGCCATCAAACGCTGACTGGCGAGACCGGGGAGCTGGGTCAGCCCATGGAGGTCTTCAAATGTTGTGGTAAAGGCACCAAAGCCGCCTTTCTCCAGAAAGCTCCGGATGGCAATTTCAAGCCTGGCCTGATAGCGAACATTTTCATGCATTTTTCCCGAAGGCTTACCATCGGCAGCCATCTGGTATAATTCCTGGTATTCCTTTATAAGTTTATCAATGGCCTTATTGCTGACGTCGTTTACCAGTTTTACCAGGTCGCCGACGCCATAGCCGTTAACTGACATGCCGAACTGTATCTGGGCCTCCACCTTGTCTCCTTCAGTCACAGCCACTTCACGCATGTTGTCGCCAAACCTGGCTACTTTA
>JAFGVG010000387.1 GCA_016938095.1 Bacteroidales bacterium | reverse complement strand
TGCGTTGCCAACAGCTTCACCGTTCTTTCGGGAAAGGCGTTCCCCTCGCGGCACCAGAAATCCCAGCCGATATCGGCTTCCACATAAATAGCTTCAAATCCCGAAGCTTCAAGCACCCTGAGGGCTTCCTGCATCACCGTACGACCTATTCCGTCGCCGGGCATTGTTACGATGGTAGCTTTTTGCATCTTTAAAATTAGTTTACTAGTGTTTTACCTTCTAACTCTCAGACTCTTAGCGTTTAGCCAATGACTAAAGGCTAATGGCTAACAGCTACTTCCCTCACCACATCAATCACCGTTCCGTCCACCCACTTGATGGCGGCCACAATTTTATCGGTAAACACCGGAGGCTGCGGCTTTCCGCAAATCTGTTCCGCCTCTTCCTTCAGTTGCAGCAAGGTTTTGATTGGCAACCCCGATCCCTTCGCCTTTTCAATCAAATCGGCACGCAACGGGTTGATGGCTATCCCTCTTTCGGTGACGACCACGTCTATCAGCTCACCGGGACCGCATAACGTGGTCACCTCATCGCGGATCACCGGTATTCTGTCCCTGAACAGGGGAACAGGCAGTATGACAGTTTTGGCAAACAGGCAGTTCTGCCAGCCGCCAATGCCGTGCAACAAATAGCCATCGGAATGGGTTACCACGTTGGTATTGAAATTCAGATCAATTTCGGTGGCGCCCAGCACCACCACATCCACCATACCGGCAATATTGCCCTTGCTGTGGTAGTTATAGCTGGTAAAGGGACTGGTCATCACATGCCGGGGATTGTCGCGTATCGACCGCACCCCGTCGAGATCAAAGGTCTGCCCGTCCAGGATATATTCCACCAGGCCCTCTTCGAGCATCTGCACCAAATATTTATTACTGCCGCCACGGGCAAAACGGGCATTAATACCTTTCTTTCGCATGATATCGGCAAAGTAATTACCAACCGACAAGGAAGTTCCGCCCGCACCAGCCTGAAATGAAAACCCGTCACGGATAATGCCGGTCACCTCGCAAAAGCGGGCGGTGAGTTCAGCCAGAAGCAGCCGGTCGGGACTCTTCGTCACCTCGGTTGTACCAGAGACAATTTTTTCGGGAATGCCCACCCGGTCGACTTTTACGGTAAAATCAACGTAGTTGCCCTGTATCTGCCAGGGAACACACGGAAAGGGCACCATGTTGTCGGTAACCACAATGACGCGGTCGGCGTATTGCGCATCGCCTAGGGCAAAACCCAGCGTGCCGCTGGCCGAAGGACCGGTAACCCCGTTGGCATTACCAAAGGCATCGGCACAGCCGGCACCAATTACCGCTATGTCAATTTTTACCTCGCCATCCTGAATGGCTTGGTAGCGGCCGCCGTGTGAACGCAGCACTGCCGTCTTTTTCATTTTTCCTTCGGAACAATAGCGGCCCAACGGACCGTTCATGCTGCCTTCGATGTGGCTGATGGTGCCATCGTCGAGGTATTTCAACAGGTAGGCATGGCAAGGAAACGAAGCCGAAGGGAACCAACAGAGGTTTTTAACACCCAGCTCTGCAGCCGCATCAAACACTTGGTTGGCCACCAGGTCACCCTCGCGAAAGTGATGATGGGTCGAAATGGTCATGCCATCTTTCAGACCGGCTTTATGTAGCGCTTCTTTCAGCGAGGCAACTTCTTTATTCCCGTCGGCGGGATAATCGGCATTGGAAAACAACCTGGGCGCATGGCGAACACCCTGTGGCCGGTAAGCCCCGACACCCTGGTAGGGTATTGCCTTTTCACCGTTGATTTCAACAGGTACCCACCTGCCGGCTGCATTTTGTACAAGTTTTTCTTTCATGGTGCAGTCCTCCAGTCTTCAGGTATCAACCTATACTTTAAGGCCCTTTCGATGGTTTTCAGCGCACGTTTCACTACCGGAGGGTCAATCATTTTACCATTAAGGGAAACAACACCGGAACCTTCCTTTTCGGCTCCTTCGTATGCCAGCACTATTTTCCGGGCCTTGTCGCACTCCCCTGTATCAGGCATGAAATTTTCCCGGATCACCTTTACCTGTCGCGGATGTATACACCCCATGCCCGCAAATCCAAGCGCCTTCGACTTTTTTACAGTTCCGGCCAGGCCTTCCATGTCATCTACATCGGAAAACACCGAATCGATAGGCTGGATACCGGTGGCCCTGGCCGCATTCACAATCACAGCGCGGGCATAATACGATTCGCTTCCTTCGGTTGTGCGTTGGGCGCCTATATCGGCGGTGTAATCTTCGAGTCCGATGGCCAGGGCAACGACCTGTTTCGATGAACAGGCAATTTCATGGGCATGCATCACCCCTGCTGCACTTTCAATAATGGGCATCAGGTAAATGGAATCGTTCTTCCCTCCCAATATATCGGCAATGGCTTTATCAACCGACAACACCTGTGCGGCATTTTCACATTTGGGAACCAGGATGACATGAACACCATGTTCCACGCAAAAAGGCAGATCATCGATGCCTTCTGGAAGCTGGTTAATGCGCACCATGCGTTCGGCACCGTAAAAATCAACACAACGAAGGGCGTTTCTGACCAGAAAACGGGCTTCGTATTTCCGCTCCGGTGCCACCGAATCTTCGAGGTCGAGGATGATGCCGTCGGCACCATAGATGCCGGCATTGATCATGAGTTTGGGGTTATTGCCGGGGAGATAGAGCCGGGTGAACCGGTCGCGATCCACGGGTATCCCATAAGGGTGATTTGGATGAATGGGTAACAGGTAGTCTTTTCCCGCCGGCACACACTTCCGGATAACTGCTTCCAGCCGGGCAGCCAGGGTAAAAGGTAAGGCCCCCGTATCTTCAATTTCGAGCTTTGCCCGGGTGACATTGTAGAATTCCAGCATATCGTGGCATAATTCCAGTATGGAATGGCCATACATGCTTTTTACCTTGCTGGTGATATGAATTTCGGTTTTTTGAACCGACTCCGTGTCAAGGCTTACAAAGCAATCCGATCGGATACCTGCTCCTCGATTACCTGCTGTATGAATCATAACCGGGATTTTATTCACAAAAATTACAGATAAAATCCCACATAAACCCTGATTGTTATCAGGGGTAAAAACGAGAAATCCGCCAACGGATTGCCCGCGGCGGATTTCATAATGTCATTAAAGAAAGCCTATTCAGGAATGTCAAACAATTCGCATACTTCTTCGTAGCTCAATTTGGTAAAATCGAGCGCAGCTTTTTTAGCAGTGGCTTGAACACCACCAGGAATAAGAACATACCTGAACATAGGATAATACAACATACCTTCAGGCGTATAGGTACCCGAATTGTCGAGGGTAAATGCACGAAGAGTGATCTTACCAACCTTCAACCAATAATCAAGCGTAAAAGAAACAGAATTGGAATAACCAGTCAGGGGAAGATGAAATACATTGGTAGGAGTACCAGGTAAAATAATCGTTGATACCGATTTGTAATAGCACAACACTACGCCGTCATCTATGATGTCCTGTGTAAGCTGGGTTACATTGATATGATTCACCTTGGCAACACCATAATATGAAGTGTCTCTCCAGGTACCTACAGGCCGAATCCAGTCGGAATAAATCACATTGGCTGTCCCAGGTTCGCCCTGTTCGCCCTGTTCGCCCTGGACACCCTGGATGCCCTGCTCACCTTGTTCGCCTTGCGGACCAGCAGGCCCTTCGTCGCCTTCGCAACCGATAAACAGCGCTACTGCCAGCATGGGCAATGCAAATAAAAACAACGATTTTCTCATGGTAAAAGATTTAAGTTAGTAATTGTGGTGTATTTAATAAAAGAATGCTTATTCGACTAACAAGGGTGTTGGTTTATGTTGTTATCAGTAAAGTTAAGACACAGTCTCAACCACTTACATCAATTGTAACGATAGTTATCAACAAAAGTTACCTGTGCTGACAAAAATCATATTGACAGCCGCGTATTTTTATCTGCCATGCAATGAGTTAATCCCTTGTAATAACCGAATTCGTAAACTTATCCCTGAACAATCATTGCGATTCCTTTGTGAATTCTGCTTAAAGTTTCTTCTTTACCAATCATCTCCAAAATATCAAACAGGTGCGGCCCCATGCCCGAACCGACTACCAACAGACGAAGCGGCGCGGCAACACGACCGAAACCGAGGCCTTTTCCCTCGGTGTATTGCTTTATTAACAATTCAAGCGCCGGAGATGTAAAATCGGTACTTTCACCCAACAGGTTGCTAACTTCCGAAATGATTTGGGGTGTGTCTTCTTTCCATACCTTTTTTACCATGGCAGCATCATATTCCGCCGGGGCTTTAAAAAAATAAAAAGCCTGATCCCAGAAATCCTGCGGGAAAATCAGTCGCTCTTTCACCAGCAAAGTTATTTTTTTCAGGTAGTCGAGTCGGACAGTTTGCCCTTTTTGCTGGAGCACCGGGACAAACAACGCTGCCAGATCTTCATCATCCATGGCTTTCAGGTATTGCTGATTATACCATTTTGCCTTTTCGGGATCAAAACGTGAACCCGATTTTCCTACCCTTTCGAGATCGAAAGCCTGCACCAGTTCTTTCAGTGAAAACAACTCCTGTTCTGTTCCCGGATTCCAGCCCAGGAATGCCAGTATGTTCACCATGGCCTCGGGGAGGTAACCCGACTCCCGGTAACCCGATGAAACTTCATTTGTGAAGGGGTCCGTCCATTGCAGCGGAAACACCGGAAATCCCAGCTTGTCACCATCACGCTTGCTCAGCTTACCTTGTCCGCTTGGCTTCAGAATCAGCGGCAGGTGTGCAAACTGCGGCATCACGTCTTCCCATCCAAGTGCTCTGTATAACAGCACATGCAGGGGGAGTGAAGGCAGCCATTCTTCGCCCCGGATCACATGGGTGATCTCCATGAGGTAATCGTCGGTCACGTTGGCCAGGTGATAGGTGGGCAATCCGTCGGTTTTGAAAAGCACCTTATCGTCGAGCAGGTTGGTGTGAAAAGTTACCTCACCCCTGATCAGGTCCTGAATGGTCACCTCCTCGTTTTCCGGCATTTTAAAACGGATCACGCGCGGCATTCCTGTTTCAAGCAACCGTGCCACCTCCGTCTCCGGAAGGGTAAGCGAATTGCGGAGTGTTAACCGGGTATTGTTATCGTATTGAAATGTCTTTCCTTCCGATTCATATTGCTTTCGCAAAGCATCCAATGTTTCCGGTTCGTCGAATGCATAATAAGCATGTCCCCGTTTCATCAGTTCCTCGGCATACTGACGGTATAAGTCCTTCCGGTGACTCTGCCGGTAGGGCTCATGAGGTCCACCAACATCGGGACCTTCGGAATAATCAAGACCACACCATTTGAGCGATTCCATAATATAATCCTCGGCGCCAGGCACAAACCGGGCCTGGTCGGTGTCTTCAATACGCAGAATAAAATCGCCCTGGTGCTTCACCGCAAACAGGTAATTGAACAATGCTGTCCTCACTCCCCCAATATGCAACGGCCCGGTAGGGCTCGGCGCAAACCGTACACGAACTTTTCTTGACATTTTCTCAAATTTGCAGTAAAGATAGTGAATGATGCAATGAATAGTATTTTTGTACAATCAATTATCTTTGCTTGCATAATTAAGGCTATTAGCCATTGGCCGTTAGCTTTTAGCTATTAGCTAATAGCCAACAACCAGCAGCCAAGACATGGAACACGTAACAAGACAAGTAGCTTTGGTAGCAGCGGCAGTGGCAGTGGCAGTCAACACCCAAACCTCGAATCTCAACATCCACACATCCAGCATCCAGTATCCAGCATCCAGTATCTAACATCGAACACCGAATTTTGAAGACCTAGGAGACCAGCAGATTTAGCAGACAATGAACATCCCCCTCCAGACCTATTACTCCCGCATTTATAAGTCGTACGACCTGGTGAACCGTTTGTTCACGCTGGGACTCGACAAAAAATGGCGCCGGTACACGGCAAAAAAATGCCT
>JAFGVG010000386.1 GCA_016938095.1 Bacteroidales bacterium | reverse complement strand
TCGGGATCACGCAACAACGACGAAAACGCCAAAGAGTTTGGTTATTACTTTTTTTCAGAAGACTATGTGAAACTGAAAATGATGGATTTTATGGTTCACAAAGATGCCGTAAAAGAGGTGCTGGCCAAATGCAAGGCCCAGTGAGCGGTTTGAATTTTTATTAACTGGCATCATTGCCAATAATACCAGCGTTTTATGCAAAAAGTAATTATATCGGCAACAGACAGAACACCAGAAGTAAGCCTGGATAAGGAAAGCCGTATCTTTCAGTTCAAGGGAAGGTGCCTGCCCGAAAACATAAGGACCTTTGGTGAAAAGGTGATGACATCGCTTGATGGATTTCTTGTGCGATGCCATGATGACAGGAACAAAGCATCGGCTGGCAGCTTACACAGGGTTATTTTCCGTCTCGGATATTTTAATTCTGCTGCTGCCAGGCTGCTTGCCGACATAATAAGTTCTTTGGGGAAAGCCCGTGAACAGGGGTGCCTGATAAAAATCTACTGGTATTTCGAGGAGGAGGATCACGACATGCTGGAGGCTGGCGAAGATATCAGCGAAATGGTGGGGGTGCCTATGGAGTTTGTTGCAGTGGTAAAGGATAAGGAGTGACAGCGCCAGGAGCAAGGACAATGAAGAAATGAAGGAATGAAGGAATGAAGGAATGAAGGAATGAAGAAATGAATAAATAAGAGGGACGAGCAGCAGCGGCATGCTTCGACTTCGCTCAGCATACCAAAGCATGGGGCAGGGGCGGCTGCGGTAGTGAGCAATAGTCTGCCAACAGCTGTTTATGAATTGGTTGTGTTGTTTTTTTGTTTACTGGGCGAAAACCCATACATGGCCTTAAATTGCTTACTGAAATACTTTACATCTGAAAACCCGGTTTTATAAGCCACTTCGGTTACATTAAAGCCTTTTTCCAGCAATTGGGCTGCAATGCCAAGCTTTATCTTCCTGGCGAATTCAAGTGGCCCGAGACCGGTTAATCCCTTTATTTTATTGTAAAAAACCGTACGGCCTACACAACAGTGTTCTGCCAGGTCATCAATAGAAAAGTTCTGTTGGTAGTTTTCTTCGATATAGGCAACAACTTTCTTCAGAAAACTCTCATCGCGGGATGCCACTTTTACCTCGTCGAGTTGCAAAGGTGTCTGACGGGTATAGCGTGCCAGAATTTTCTGGCGTTGGTTGAGCAGGTTTCGGGTGACGGCTTTTAAGTAACTAATGTTGAATGGTTTCAGAATATAGGCCTCGGCCCCTGTTTCAATGCCTTCGATCTGATCGTTCATTCCCACTTTGGAAGTGAGCATTACAACCGGTATATGGCAGGTATCGAAGTTTTCCTTCAGCTTCCTGGTCATTTCCATACCATCCATCCCCGGCATCATGATGTCGGTTACTATCAGGTCGGGGTTCATTTGAGCCGCAATATGCAGACCTTCTTCCCCGTTTTTGGCACCTATGCAGGTAAAATCCGAATGCATGGCCTGGGTGATATAATTCAGTATTTCGGTGTTATCCTCCACAATCAGCAGCAAATCCTTGCGACCCTGAAGTGTGGAACCTGAAGCATTATCATCATCGTTCACCATTTCTTCAACAGGTTCCTGCTGATCTCTTGAATGAAGGCTATTTGTGTCGGATGTTGCTGCAACAACCAGCTGCGAATCATCCAGGTGGTCTTTTCCTTTCATCAACCTGATGGTAAAGGTGCTGCCCTGTCCTTCCACGGAAGAAATCAGAATATCGCCTGAGTGCAGCTTTGCCAGCTCATAAGCAAGCGATAATCCTATGCCTGTTCCGGCCAGGTCACGATTACTCAAAATGGTATACCGGGTAAAGAGTTCTGAAAGGTTTTTCTGGGGAATGCCCGGGCCTTCGTCGCTCACGCATATATCTATAAACGGACTGTTTTCGGGGCATTGTATGGAAACATTCACACGCTTACCCGGAAGTGTGAATTTGATTGCGTTGGAAATAATGTTATAAATAATGGTATCTATTTTCGAGGGATCGCCATAAAAGTTAATCTTTTCGGTGTTGGTATCAAAATTATACTGTATCCCCTTATGTCTGGCAAGGGGGACAAAGCTTTCGTAAATATCACGGGTAAAGCTCACCAGGTCGAATTCGCTGATTTTGAGCACCATTTTGTTATTCTGGATCTTCCGGAAATCGAGCAACTGGCTGGTCAGGTGCAGCATTCTTTTGGCATTCTTATGGATGATGCCCATCAGGGTGCGGTTCCTGGGCGAAATGCCCTGTGTGGCCATAATATCTTCAATGGGTCCGATAATAAGGGTGAGCGGGGTTCTGATTTCGTGGGATATATTGGTAAAAAACTGCAGTTTAAGTTCATTGACCTTTTTTTCCACCAACAATTCCCGCCGGTACCGGTTCAGCCGGGTTACCGTTTTGTATATCGATACAGCAATCAGCGAAGTTGCCAGCAGGTAAAGCAGGTATGCAGTCAGTGTTCTCCACCATGGTGGCCTGATTCGGATATGCAGCACCCTTTCGGGAGAACCCGATGCCACACTGCTGCGGATGGATTTCACCCTGAAAACATACTTTCCGGGCGACAAATTGGTATAGGTTGCTTTAGGTTGACTGCCCACATAGTTCCATTCTTCCTCAAAACCATCGAGCTTATAGGCATAGTTGATTTTGGCCGGATCAAAAAAGTCGAGCGCTGAGAAATTCAGACTGAAACTCGACTGGTTATAACGGAGCGTAATTTTGTCGGTAAACGAGATGTTTTTACTGAGTGGAGATCCCGGAGCGTTTACCGGCACTTCTTTATTGAACAACAGGAAATTGGTGAGTTCAATATGGGGTTGCACCCTCTCGGGAACAAGCCTGGCCGGATATACTAGCTCAATGCCCATATAGCCCCCAAAGCACAATGTTCTGTCTTTTCTCCCAAAACAGGTGTTTTCTGAAAAATTACTGAAATACAATCCGTTAAAGTTATTATGGATGGAAACATTGCCGTTTTTGGGATTGAGCCTTATCAGGCCGTTTTCAGAGCTGAACCACATATATCCGGAAGCATCTTCGAGGATCCCGAAAACCACATCATTACTCAGTCCGTTTTCGGATGTGTAATGGGTAAATAAATAATCCTTTTGCTGCTTTTGCAGTCTATCTGCGCCTCCGCCAAAGGTTCCCAGCCAGATGGCACCCTGTGAATCTTCAAAAATATGAATAACATCGTTGTAGCTAAGGCTGTTCTTATTCGACGGGTCGTGGAAAAATTTGGTGAACCTGAAATGGCCTTTGTCAATGTCTTTTTTCCTAAGCTGGTTTAGTCCCAAAACCGTTGCCACCCAAAGATTGCCTTCCTTGTCCACCATAAGGTGTCTGACCTGATTGCTCGACAGGTCACTGTTTTCCTGGTTGATCCGGATGAAACGGTGTGGTTTTTCTGTTGGATTCCTGATGAGGCTGATTCCGTTTCCATAGGTTCCGATCCATATGTTTTTTGCATGATCCTGACATATGGAATATATGTTATTGTTGCCAAGGGTAAGCGTGTCTTCGGGCAAATGCCTGTATCGCCTGAAGCGTAGCTTACGGTAATCGGTATTATCATTAACAGGGGTTGTACTCACTGAAAGTCCGTCGCCTTTTGATCCGATCCAAATATATCCGTCAATGTCGTTAAACAGGGCATAGGTGTTGTTACGCACCGATTCTTTTCCCACGCCGGGAAGGGAGTCGAAGCTTATGATTTTATGCATGGTGCTGTCGTAAACATGTATCATTCCTGCCTTTGTGGCCACCCACAGGTGACGGTTGCGGTCTTCCATAATGGCCCTTACCACGTTTTCCAACAGATCGTTTTGTTGTTCCTCCATCAGGTAATGCTCAAATGCAGGATTTTCAAGTATTACCTTTTCAAGTCCTCCCAGAAATTGCCCTGTTCCCAGCCACAATTGTCCGGTTTTGTCTTCGGCTATGGAATGCACAATGTTAGATGAAATGGAATTGGGGTTGCCTGGGTTGTTCCTGAAAAACACAAAGCGGTCGTCATTCCGCTGGTAAAGTGCCAGACCGCCACCATGCAGCCCTATCCACAGGTTATTATGCCGGTCCTCATAAAACTGGGGACGTTCCAGGTCCGTCAGGTGCTTGATGGCTTCCGGGGTTAATATATAATATCTTGTTTGAAGGGTTCCCAGGTCTATCCTGGTTACACCAAATTCAAGCGCTGTGAGCCAGGCCTGGCCGAAACGGTCCTCGTAAACATCCACAAGCGACAGGCCGTGAAAAGGTATATCATGCCATGCCGTCCCCAGCGTATCGGTTGCCGCCACCTTACCCCCGGCAAAACCTACCAGGTTCAACCCATTGCGAAGGTGGAACAGGCTAACAACATGGTTGGCAGGCAGCTTATATGCTCCGGTATTCACAAAGCTGAATTGCTTTTGGTTAATATTCCACGCATAAATACCATTTTCGGCAGTGCCAAACCATATAGCGTTACCGCTTTCACATGCGGATGTAAAGGTTATATTAACAAATTGATGTTGAAAGGCAATCCGTTGCCGGGCAATGTCGCTGCCAGCCAGAAAATTGATACCCCTGCCGGTGCCAATCCAGACATCATGGTTTTTATCGGCAAAAACAAACCTGACCTGGTTGTTTGATAAGGTGTGGTTTCCCTTATCGAGATAATGGCTTACCTTGTAATGATCACCTGCTGCGTCGTATTGAAGTATAAAAATACCGGAGTTGGAGGAACCCAGGATTACAATGTCGTCGGAGTATTGTAAGAAAGTGTTGATATGGGTATTGGCAGCAAGGTTTGCCTGGTAGTCCGGAACTGTTGAAAATGTCTCGTGTCTGGGATTGAAGTAGTGATAATAACCGTCATAGGTTTCAACCCAGATAAACCCTTTACGATCTTCCCAGATATTGGTCACCCTGTTGTGGGTAAAGATGCTGGACTTGTCGGATTGTCCCTTATAAATGCGGAATTCATAACCATCGTAACGGTTCAGTCCGTTCATGGTGCCTATCCACATGAATCCTTTGCTGTCGAACAACATACTCGATCCGGTGTTCTGCGACAATCCCTGTTCGGTGCCAATGTGCTCAAAACGGAAAACCACCTGGCCTTGCGCATGAGGCAGGCAGGTAGAAAAAATTATCAGACAGACAATGAAAATGAAGTTTTTCATGGATGGCACCTCTCAGGACAAATTTAACAATATCCTTTTGATTTTGAACAGGCTGATAATTTGTCACCCATAATCCGGTAAAACCTCTACCCCTTGTTCTGCCGAAAAGCCCTACTTTAGATCAACCCTTTTTTTATTCAAAGAAAAAACATGAAAGAATTTCTTTTTGCAGCAATGCTCTTTGCCGTCTCAGTGGTTTCGGATGCACAGCAGGCATGGACAAACGTCAGGGACAAAGGAGCGAATAACACAGGCAAAGACAAGTGCACAGTTGTTATAAATCAGCTGATCGACAGCCTGGCCCGGAGCGGTGGTGGTACCCTGTTTTTTCCTGCCGGAACCTATCTTACCGGTCCGGTTTTTATGAAAAGTCATATTACCTTATATTTAGATGCCGGTGCTACCCTAAAATTTACGGACGATTTCGACGACTACCTGCCCATGGTCCAGAGCCGGTGGGAAGATGTACGGGTAAAAACCTTTGCTTCACAAATTTACGCCTACCAGTGCGAAAATATAGCCATAAGAGGCGATGGTCATATCGAAGGCCAGGGTAAAAAATGGTGGGATTCGTGGAACCAGGCAAAAAAAGGTGAATTTGTCAATACCAAATGGCAAAAAATCTTCAGAGAGGAAAATGCCGACTTGTTACAACGAATTCCATACCTACGTGATAAGTACGACTTTCTGAGGCCTCCCATGATTACCACTTATGAATGTAAAAACGTACTGATCGAAGGGATCAGCATATCAAACCCGCCTTTCTGGACCATCATGCCCACCTTTTCCGATAACATCACCATCGAAGGTATTACCATCGAAAATCCCGATTATTCACCCAATACCGATGGTATTGATCTTTCGTCGTGTACCAACGTGCGCATATCCAACTGCCATATTTCGGTAGGCGACGACTGCATTGTGATCAAATCGGGGCGCGACGAAGATGGCCGCGAAGCTGCCAGACCAACCGAAAACCTGGCCATTACCAACTGTACCATGCTGAAAGGGCATGGAGGAGTGGTAATTGGCTCCGAAATGAGTGGGAATGTAAAAAGAGTGGCCATTTCCAATTGTGTGTTCGAAGGAACCGATGTGGGCATCCGGATTAAAACCATGCGGGGCAGGGGTGGTATAGTGGAAGATATCAGGGTTTCCAATGTTGTTATGTATGATATGGTAAAGGAAGGGGTGATCATCACCATGCGGTACCAGCCGACAGCGCCTGAGCCTTTGTCGGAACGCACACCAATGATCCGCAATGTATACCTGTCAGG